>CAJWAD010000013.1 GCA_913020245.1 uncultured Oleiphilus sp. | reverse complement strand
AGCAATAATTGGCTTCTCGAGATTCAGTCAAAACTAATTCTTTTAGAGACAAATATTCCGCTCAAGGCCGGTCAAATCGTCAATGTAAAACTCACTACCAACGGTGAGCTAATATTGGTCGACAAACCCGGAAATACCCAATTAGTAAGTACTCGCCTACTTGAGTCAATCAATCAGCTCATTGCTAGACAGGTTTCGCTATCTACTGGCTTGAAACAATTAACGCAGCGGCTCGACACGCCACTTAGTAAATTAAACACCTCAGAAATCGGCATTGCACAAAACGCTTGGCAAACATTGCTCGACAGCTTACCCAAACAGCGTGATCTGTTGGCAGCACTGAAAAACAGCAACGAGATCTCGCCCAAAGCGCCACCGATCAACTCGCAAACTGAACCTTTATTAACGGTGGGCGCGCCCATGAGTCGTAATGACGCCTTGACGCCTAGCACGTTTATAAAAAACTGGTTAAATCAAAGCGGTCTAACTTACGAAGCCTTATTGACGCAACGATTACAAACTATAAACCAAACGAATAATGCCTCTCGTTCTAATACCGAGGCGTTAGTGAAAAGCGCAAATAAAAACGAACCACAAATAGCAAGACCACAATTCAATAATGCTTTACGTGAGCAGTTAACGGCAAACGTCCAACAGCTTCAGTTAGCGTTAGCCTTGGGTCAAATAACCCCGCTAACAACGGATGCAACACTAAATAAATCTTTTACCATTTCAAGCCCGACGTTAAACCAACCAACCAATCAGACATCCAATTTAATGCCGAACCAGGCGTCCACTGAAAACCAACAGGCAAAGAACGCTACGACGGAAATACTGAGACAAGCCATACAAACATTAGCCTACGTCAACAAAAATAATTCCAACAGTGTGCCGCCAAACACTGCTTCGACAGATCATACAGGCGCATCGATTAAGGGTGATCAACAAATATTGCTTCAGCAGAATGACTTACTACAACAACTTCTTAGCCGTTATTTCAAAACCACAAATACAAATCAAAGTCAGAAAATCATTCAAGCTATCGGTGAGCAAATAGCATCGCTAAATCAACAAAACCAAAATAATTCAGGGTCAGACACTCGCTCGACATTGTTAAATAAAGGTTCATCAGCAACTGAAACGCAAAAAATAGTTCAAGATCTCATGCAAACGCTCAATGAAACCTTACTTAAAAACGCTCCGCGCAACACAAAACCTGTTTATCTGGATAATTTATTGAACCAATTCCAGCTATACAGCATCCAGAGCAACGCGCATGATGCCTCGCTAAACACCGTCGACCTTAAACAACGCTTACTGACGCTTATCCATAGTCTTCAAGCGCTAGACAATAAAAGCCATTTAGCTCGACACGGCGGATCCAGTTCAACACCAGCTGCTGCAACTCAACCGAATCCAACGACTAATGCCTTAAGTGAAACCAAATTACTGCAAGAGCCCTTTGCGTTCCCGCATTTACAGAATGAAGCCATTACGAAGGCCAGTGCGCAGCTTGCTGATGTTGAGTTAAGTACGGGGCAGGTGTTAAAGCTTTTAGCTGCGATGCTAAATCGTATTCAATTTAATCAATTAAATAGTCTTTACCAAAGCCAGACAGGTGCCGCTGAACCTGGCATCCAGCAAAGCTGGTTTTTTGAACTTCCTATTTTACTCGACAATCACCAAGCACAGGTATTCAACCTGCGCATTGATCAGAAGCAAAATCAGAATAAAACCAAATCTGCGCAAGCCCAGCTCGAAAATGAGTGGCAAATCGCACTCGCCTTCGATTTCCCAAAACTTGGCAGTATTTACATTCAAGCAAATCTCAAACCACCGGCTCTAACCACCAAAATCTGGGCAACTCAAAACCATGCATTAAAACTAATAGAGAGAGAAACCCGGCATCTTCGTCAACAGTTGGACAAACTTAACTTAGATATCGGAGACATAGATTGTATGCTCGGCCAACCAAAAATGAACCGAGCGAAAATTGCACGCAATTTAGTGGATACACGCGCATGAATAAGCATCCTATTGCAGTGGCACTCAAATATGATGAGGTCAACGCACCGAAGGTGACCGCCAAAGGTGAGGATGACATTGCGAATGCAATTATCGATATTGCCGAAGCACATGGCGTTCCGTTATATAAAAATAGTGATCTAGTTGAGCTACTCTCGACACTAGAATTAGGCGAAGAAATACCAGAAACACTCTATCTGGTTATCGCCGAAATTATTGCTTTCGCCTTTCATTTGCAGGGGAAAATGCCAAAAGATTACCAAGACGACACGCTGTGATACATGAATCCGAGGCAGATTCAGCTATGCTAATACAACACTCATAAAAAGCCGTAAAACGATGCGGTAGCCCTACATTTTTCATAAGCTAACACTATGCCCAAATCCGAATATCGCCTATTAATCAACTCAAAGATTTACATAGTTGCCTGCCTATTTATGTTTTTATCGGCGGCCGCCGCATTTTTTCAAACAAAGCTAGCCCTCGCTGTTTGCTGCACATTGAGTTTTATAGCACTTGTTGCTGCAAGCTTTAATGTGCCAATTCTAAATCGACTAATCCAACTAAAGTCGCCCGACGATAATGCACAACCTAGCCCGATTTTAAGATTCTTGATACTCGCCTTTGCCGTACTCACTTTATTTGGGACTTACGTAGAAACGGCCGCAATGAACGTTTGGCTATTCACTGCTCCGTTGTTAATTTTTTTCTTCTTCGAATTTAAGGCTGCTATTTGTATTGCAGCGGTTTATGCAGTTGTATCTGTCGCGGTTAATCGCGCTACTCAAGCACCGCTAGAGGCCATGGCGTTCGCACCGAGCTTTATTCTATTTATCGGTATTGGCTATGCGCTTGTTTATTTACGCGAACTGCGTCATCGGCAACTAAAGCCGTTGCGCCAAACAGATAATCTAACGCTCGCATCGGCAAGAGAGCATTTAGAAGATGACTTAATCAAAGAGATTCAACGAAGCGAACGAGAGGGCAGTGAGCTAAGTGTTATTACGTTCGCTATTGATGAAACGACTTGCCGTAAACTTAGCCCCAAAGACCTTTCTGCGGTCAAAATAGATGTAGGTAAACTACTGCATAACCACTTGCGTTTATTTGATAGCTACTATGCTTGGGAGCAAGATAGCTTCTTAATCATTTTACCCCATACAAACTCTACCCAAGCCCTCAAAATCGCTAATAATTTGCGGCATAGTGCGCGCAAATCAATCGTAGTTAATAACGAAACAATTTCTACGAGCCAGGGCGTTGCGAGTTTGAATGTGGGCGATGACGGTGACTCACTAACGCGACGCGCACAAGAGGCATTACGTCAGGCAAACCAAGCGGGAAGCAACCGCTCGCAACTTTATAAAGAGGCGCCGCAATCGGAAAAAAACACTGCCTCTAGCGCCGCTACTAAAAATATAGGAGATTTACTCCTCCGGGGTAAAGATCATGAAAACTGAAATTCAATTACAAACCCAAGTAGTCGGCACACTCTATGTTCTAGCTGCTTTTGTGATGTTAATACTGAGCATTCAAACCTATCGCTATGGCTATTATCCACTAACCTATACGGCAAGCTTGCTCATGCTGACCTTCTTAGTTACCGCTATTTATGCCCGATTTGCTTACAAAGTGAGCAACCTAGAACGCGCCAGCTTAATAAGTTTGGGTATCGCTACTTTCTTGCTATTAAAAGAAAGCCCAGACCATGCTGAAATCATAAAGTACTGGGCCTATCCGCTGGGTTTATTCGGCTATATTGCACTGCCATACAAGCAATCGAGCCTACTGAATGGCATGATTATTGTTGGCGTCAGTGCCTGTTTATTGTTAAAACAAGACCTCTACGCAGCGCTAGCCTTTGCTTCAAGCTTTGCTCTATTGATAGCACTAGCTAGCACCTTTGCGCAACTGCATAAACAACGGAGCAGAAGCTTAGTTGAGCTGGCCATTCGAGATTCAGTGACTGATGCCTATAACGTCCGTCACCTTGAGGACACTATTAAAAAAGAGCAATGCCGCTCCGATCAAACAGGTCGTCCAGTGTCTATCGTCGCGATCGAAATTGATTACTTTTCAGAGTTAACGGAAACGCACAGCAAACCTGAAATAGACCGTTTATTTAAAGACGTGTCAGAACTATTGAAAAATACAATTCGGGCTGGTGATAGTCACTATTTTGATGGAGAAAAGAACTTTTTCCTCATGTTGCCATGCACCTCTGCTGAGGGGGTGCTTGTTATCTCAGAGCGCATACGTCGACGTATTGAAGAAAATACCTGGCCGGAGGTAGACAGTATTACTGCAAGCCTTGGCTGCAGCGCTTACAACAAAGGCGATCAATCAATCTCTTCCGGCCAATTACTTAGAAATACAAAATCGGCGTTGAACGAAGCACAACGCCTTGGCCACAATAGAGTTTCGCAAAGCAACTAATTAAACAGCCCATGGATTATTTCAACGCAGTTGAGCAATGGCTAATTGCACACCCAACATGGGTTTTTATTGCAATAGGGCTAAGTGCTTTTATCGAATCTTTGGCGATTATCGGCATCGTAATTCCTGGCGTTGCCATTCTTTTTGCGGTGGCAGCAGTGGCCGGCGGCATAGGTCTAGCCATTGAATTCTGTTTACTGGCTGCCTGCCTCGGTGCCATTTCAGGCGATGTTCTTAGTTACTATTTAGGGCATCATTTAGGTCCCCATCTAAAACAACGCTGGCCCATTTCTCACTATCCGAAAGCGATTCAAAATGGTGAAATCTATTTCAATAAATACGGTTCAATCAGTATAATGATCGGCCGATTTATTGGACCACTGCGTCCAGTTTTACCGATGATTGCCGGCATGCTAAAAATGCCCGCTCCGCGGTTTATTTCCTTTAATGTACTCTCGAGTCTGATTTGGGCCCCTGTTTATATTTTACCTGGATATTTGAGCGGTGCCGCCCGACACATCCTATGGCCAAAAAACAGTCTGATGATATTTTCTGCCCTGAGCATCACCCTAACGCTCGTAATTCTCGTCACACACTTCACGCTTAAAAAGTTTTATCAGTCAGGCCATCAAGATAACTTAATTACCGTTCAATACTTGCGGACGAAGGCATTTTTTGTACTGAGCTTGGCGGGTTTTTTCTTCATTACATTAATTCAATACACAGACGTAGTCCGCTGGTTCAATGAAAATTTACTGTTTTCGATTTTGACTCTACGAGAGGAACTACCAACATTGTATTCACACATACTCAACCAAATCACTATGCTAGGCGATCAAACCTACTTAATCGTGATGTTTAGTTGTGCTACGGTTTATCTACTTGTTTTAAACTATAAGCCGCAGGCCATGTTTCTCGCGTGCAATGGCCTACTCGTTTGGCTTTGTAGCCTAGGATTAAAAGAAACCTTTGCAGTCGCCAGACCAGAGTGGTTTGCTGGACGCGCCAGTAGCCTTGCCTTCCCAAGCGGACATACTAGTGGGTCTCTCGTACTATTTGCTTCGCTAGGCCTTATACTATGCTTTAACCAACGCTTGAGCCTTGCACGTCCGATTTGGTTTGCATGCATGGCCATTGCGGTGTTAGTTGGATTCTCGCGTCTTGCTCTTGGAGTTCATTGGTTTGCCGATATCCTCGGCGGATTTACTTTAGGCGCGAGCATTATCTATTTCAGCCTCACACGTCGCGATGTTATAAACTGGAAAATGCTCGGTAATGTGGATTCGAAAAGACTTGTGCTCGGCCTATTACTGCTAACTTTGGTTTATCAGTTCGCGTTCAAAGCCGATAGCTTTGCATTATATTCACTCTAAATTAAGCAAAATATAAATCATTCCGAGATTTCATCCAATTGCTCAGCGATGCCGGCTAAACGATGCAACGGATCGGCCATTTCAAACAACTCTTGTTTACGTGCGTTACCAAATGGCAATAGCTCTGTAAGCCGCCAGCTCACTTGCTGACCATCTCGGTAATCAATGTTCAAATTCAGCGTTTTTATAGCTGGATGACGCACAAGTGCTCGCAACACCATTACCAATTCTTCGTACTTATCTGGCATAGGCAAGGCGTCACCATGGGTCAACTGATCGATCTCGCCCATCCACAAACCGTCATCAGCTCGAGCGATCTGACTCACGTTCACACGGCACTTCCCTTCAGCAACAATAGTCAGCGCACCATCCTTATCCTGATCAAAGTCTACAATTTTTGTAAAGGTACCTACTTCATAAAATGGGCTATTGCCTCCATCAGCCTCATGACCATTGCGAAGAAGCAGCACCACAAAACCAGAATCTTCTTTCAAGCAACGTTTCACCATATCAAGGTAACGAGGCTCGAAAATCCTCAAGGGAAGACGGCCTCCTGGACAAACCAGGGCATTGAGAGGGAAAAGAGCAACAGGCATAGCGTTATCCAAAAAGTTACCATACTTAAATAATAATCGCTGGGGCCCGTATAGCCAAAGCGGTGAAATAATTAACAGGTTATATAAAATTGCATAAAACCTTAATCAACAATCGGCGGTCCCCACTTCGAGCACCGCGATTTTTCTGCTATTCTAGGGATCTAATTAACGCGCTTCAAATCTGTTATAAGAGTCGATACAAAGTGCAGCGCGACCTTAAACACAGAAATACGCATTTAGAGAGCAAGAGACCCGATGCCAACCTACCGTTCTAAGACCTCCACTCACGGCCGCAACATGGCAGGCGCACGTGCCTTGTGGCGCGCCACAGGCATGAAAACAGAAGATTTCGAAAAACCAATCATTGCCATTTCAAACTCATTTACACAGTTCGTACCCGGGCATGTTCACTTGAAAGATATGGGGCAGCTCGTCGCCCGTCAAATTGAGAAGGCCGGCGGCGTAGCAAAAGAATTCAATACCATTGCTGTGGATGACGGTATCGCAATGGGCCATGATGGCATGCTATACAGTCTACCCTCGCGGGAGCTGATTGCCGACTCTGTTGAATACATGGTAAATGCCCACTGCGCCGACGCATTGGTTTGCATTTCGAATTGCGACAAAATCACACCTGGCATGCTGATGGCAGCCTTGCGCCTAAACATTCCCGTCGTATTTGTTTCTGGCGGCCCAATGGAAGCAGGTAAAACGAAGTTAAGTGATACCAAACTCGATTTGGTTGATGCAATGGTCATCGCAGCTGACGAAAATGCGGATGACGAGACGGTTGCTGAATATGAGCGAAGCGCGTGCCCCACCTGCGGTTCTTGCTCAGGTATGTTCACCGCTAACTCGATGAACTGTCTCACGGAGGCGATCGGCTTGTCGTTACCGGGTAACGGCACCACCTTAGCCACACATGCGGATAGAGAACAATTGTTTCTGCGCGCAGCTGATCTGATTGTTGATGTGGCTCGCCGCTATTACGAACAAGATGATACGTCCGTACTACCCCGTTCAATTGCCAACCACAAAGCATTTGAAAACGCCGTCATGCTAGACGTTGCAATGGGTGGGTCAACCAATACGATTCTGCATTTACTAGCGGCGGCCCAAGAAGCCGAGCTTGAGTTTGATTTAAAAGACATCGACGCACTCAGTCGCCGTGTACCGCAGCTATGTAAGGTAGCGCCCAACTCGCAACAATACCACATCGAAGATGTGCATCGCGCGGGTGGTATCATGGGTATATTGGGTGAACTTGATCGCGCCGGCATTTTGCATACAGACATCCCAACGGTGCACTCGTCATCAATGAAAGAGGCTTTAAAAGAGTGGGACATCATGCAAAATAACTCGAGCGATCTCACAGAATTTTTCAAAGCTGGCCCCGCTGGAATCCCAACTCAAACAGCCTTCAGCCAATCAACACGGTGGCCATCACTCGATAATGACCGCAAAGAAGGCTGTATTCGCTCAATCGAAAATGCGTTTTCTCTAGAGGGTGGCTTAGCCGTTCTTTATGGCAACATCGCTGAGACAGGCTGCGTCGTCAAAACCGCTGGGGTGGATGAATCAATACATGTATTCGAAGGCAATGCGGTTATCTTCGAGAGCCAAGAAGCTGCAGTAAAGGGTATCTTGAATGATTATGTTAAAGAGGGTGATGTAGTCATCATAAGATATGAAGGACCAAAAGGCGGCCCTGGGATGCAAGAAATGCTTTACCCAACAAGCTACCTAAAATCGAAGGGCCTAGGAAAAGCCTGCGCATTGCTAACGGATGGTCGCTTTTCCGGTGGCACCTCTGGTTTATCAATTGGCCATGCCTCTCCTGAGGCGGCGGCTGGCGGTGCAATTGCTTTGATTGAACCTGGCGATAAAATTCGAATCGACATCCCAAAACGCAGCATCGATGTCTTACTCGATGCAGAAACATTAGCGGCTCGGCGCGTAGCGATGGATGCAAAAGGTATCAATGGATGGAAACCTGCGGACGCCCGTCCTCGCAAGGTATCGAGTGCTCTTAAAGCCTATGCTATGTTAGCGACGAGTGCCGATAAGGGAGGCGTACGTAACTTGAGCATGCTTGAGTAACCTTGCCTTTGCTCCGCAGAATATAAAAAAAGCAGCCATTAGGCTGCCTTTTTGTATCTCCGATAAGTTGAAGTAATCAATACCGAAACTAATTTGCGCGGTCTAACACAACAAAGCTATAGTCATAAGGATTAGGCGCTTGCGCGGTAAAATCCTCACACCCCACAACGCGCCAGTCTTCTTTACTAAACTCAGGAAAAAAGGCATCACCCTGAACATCGGCATGCACTTCGGTCAGATAAATGCGATCGACTAGCGCTAACGCACTTTTATAAATTTGATCACCGCCGATAATCATCAGCTCGTCCTGGCCATCGATTTCAGCGATCGATTCAGACAATTCAAACGCCTCGCGCACTGAATGCACTGTGCGCACACCGTCCGCAGACCAAGCAGCATTGCGCGTGATAACAATATTAGCTCTGCCTGGCAGCGGTTTACCAATTGATTCGAAAGTCTTGCGACCCATCACGATCGGCTTCCCCATCGTGACCTGTTTAAAATACTTTAGATCGTTCGGCAAATACCAAGGTAATTTATTATTTCGACCGATCACTCGATTTTGCGCCATCGCAACAATCATCGACTTACGCATACACCCCCCTAGATGGCAATCGGCGCACGAATGGCCGATTCATACTCGTATCCAAACACTTCAAAATCTTCATATTGATAATCAAAAATCGAGTCGGGTTTGCGTTTAATATGTAGAGTTGGAGGTGCCTTTGGTTGGCGCCTCAGTTGTTCAAAGACAATGTCGTCTGTTAAATGGTTCGTATACAAATGACAATCGCCGAATGTGTGTACAAATTCACCCACACCCAAGTCGCATTGCTGCGCAATCATATGTGTGAGAATTGTATATGAGGCGATATTAAAAGGTACACCTAAAAATAAATCAGCACTGCGCTGGTATAGCTGGCAAGACAACTTGCCGTCCTGCACATAGAATTGGAATAAGCAGTGACAAGGGGCTAACGCCATACGCCCTGCTTCTGCGTTAGCTTGAGGACTAATTGATTCATCTGGCAATTCGGTTGGATTCCATGCTGACACTATTAAACGCCGAGAGTCAGGCTTCGTTTTTATTTGTTCAATTAATGCTTCAATCTGATCAACAACCTGGCCGTCTTGCCCTACCCAACTACGCCATTGTTTACCGTAAATTGGCCCCAAATCGCCCTCTTGTGTCGCCCACTCATTCCAAATACTGACGCCGCGCTCACGCAACCAGTTGTTATCAGTGCTGCCATTCAGAAACCAGAGCAACTCATAAATAATACTCTTTAAATGCACTTTTTTTGTCGTAACTAAAGGAAAGCCTTCGCTTAAATCAAATCTTATTTGGCGACCAAACACTGAACGTGTGCCTACCCCTGTTCGATCACCTTTGTCGATGCCGTTATCCACGACATCTTGCATCAAATCCAAATATGCTTTCATCTAGAGACCTTTTTACTTTCTACAGAATTACCCTTGCGACGATAGGCAAAGGTAATCATTAAATAGCCGCCCAAAATCATAGGCATGGACAGTACCTGCCCCATCGTTAACCAATCCCAAGCAATAAAGCCAATATGGGCGTCTGGCTCACGCACGAATTCTACAATAAATCTAAAGACACCATAACAAGCTAAAAACATACCGGAGACTGCATACATAGGCCTTGGCTTCGACGAGTACCACCAAAGAATCGCGAAGAAAATTACGCCTTCCAAACCCACTTGGTACAATTGCGATGGGTGTCGGATCAACCCTTCAGGGTCAGTTGGGAACACCATACCCCAAGACACATCGGTTGCTCGACCATACAACTCTCCGCCAATAAAATTACCAATGCGACCTAATCCCAAGCCAATCGGAACCAGAGGCGCAACGAAATCCATCAATTGAAAGTAACGGCAACCCAAATGGCGTGCATATAAGAACATCGCAAACATAACGCCAAGCAACCCGCCATGAAACGACATGCCACCTTCCCATACTCGGAACAACCAGATAGGATCGTCCAAAAATTTGGGTAGGTTATAAAAAAAGACATACCCAAAGCGGCCACCAAGCACCACGCCAATCGCGCAGTAATAAATCATATCTCCGACTTGAGCAGGTTTAAGTGGTGCGTCATCGCGTCCCGCCCTTTTTTTTCCTAATAGGTATGCAGCCACAAAACCTAATAAGTACATTAGCCCGTACCAGTGAACCTGGAAAAACCCTAAATCAATTGCCACGGGATCTATCTGAGGATAGTTTAAGGCCACCTAGTACTCCTTTTGAAAACAGGCAACAGTGCACAAACACTGAGAATCAAAAAAATAAAAATTTAATGCCCACCAGCAACAAACTTAAGCCAAATGCTTTTTTTAATGCAACTGCAGGTAATCTGTGCGCTATTCGAGCGCCAAGTTTTGCGAATATAACAGAGGTCAACGATAAGCCGAAAACCGCAGGCAAGTATACATAACCGACGCTGAAAGCGGGCAAACTTTCTGCGACCGTCGCGTCAAATTGCGTGACAAGCATATTCGCTATTGCCCCAGTCAATGCAATAGGAAAACCACACGCTGCCGCAGTCCCAATTGCACGTTGCATAGATAAGTTTAAGGCCGATAAGAAAGGAACCGACAAGGTACCACCACCAATACCTAATAAGCTTGAAAACCAACCAATACCCAGGCCGGCTGACCAAAGTAATTTTGGTGTTGCTTGGCGTCGCGTCTTTTTTTCTTTGTCTTTTGAAAATAACATTTTCACTGCAATAAAGGTTGCAAACACACCGATAATTAAGCGTAGATGCTCCCCGCTCAACTGCATTACTGACAACACACCCAGAATAGCGCCAATACAGACTCCCACGCTCATCATGCGAAATAAAGACCAATCAACACCACCACGGGCATGATGACTTTGGATAGAACTCAACGAAGTAAAGACGATGGTCGCTAGCGATGTAGCAATAGCCATATGCATCATCACCTCAAGCGAAAATCCCTGACTCGTGAATACCATCACTAACGCAGGAACAATAATAATGCCGCCTCCCACACCCAACAAACCCGCGAGCACTCCTGCAACGGCGCCCGTAAAAAAATACGTAAAAGTGATGAAGGCAAAACTCATAAGAGTGTTCTTTTATTTTTAAAAGACCCGGGCGCTTCTCGACATACCCTCCAAAATATTCGTAATATAATAACAAGAATGAAAAGAGATACGGATCTAATTTTACAGATATACCATGTGCCTAATAATTTTTGATTGGCAATCTGGTCTGCGTCCGCACCTTAGGCTTATCGCGAATCGTGATGAATTCTATTCACGCCCCAGCCTTCGCGCGGATTACTGGCAAGATAATACATCTATTTTGGGCGGTAGAGACCAAAAAGAAGGCGGTACGTGGCTTGCGTTGTCCACTGCAGGCCGCTTTGCGGCGGTCACCAATTATCGTGAAAAATCGGCCCCTAATGGCTTGCTATCTCGCGGTCTCTTGCCAGTTACGTTTTTAAACGCGGGCCAAACCAGTGAGGCATTTGCCGGTCATTTAATTACAGAGGCGCAACATTACGCAGGGTTTAATGCCCTGTTTTTCGATGGACAAACGCTCTGTTATTTTTCTAACCGTCCCAACGCACGGTGGCATCTTTTAGAGTCTGGCATTTATGGTCTGAGTAATGCCGGGCTTGATACGCCTTGGCCGAAACTTTTAACAGCCAAACAAAAGCTGCAATCTATTCTTCTCTCAGATAGGCCATTTACGGCAGAAACTGAAGCCTTATTTGAGAGCCTAAAAGACAAACGGGGCTATCAAGATAAACAACTACCTGAAACGGGGGTGGGGATCGCACTCGAGCGACTTTTGTCGCCTATTTTTATTAAAAGTGAAGGATACGGCACACGAACAAGCACATTGGTTGACATGAACGGTAGCGAAATTTACTTACATGAAAGAGAGCACATTGAACCGCAAGGCGAAACCGATCGTGTTTTTAATTTTAAATTGAGTATATAGTTATGAACAAAGTTGTAAGCACGCCTAATCCGTGCGGCGACGCTCTTGCAACTGTTGAGCCTGTCGTTGGATCACATGTTGCACAAGCATTTCCTGATCTTTAGGCGGTACACTCTCGAAATTCACACGTATCCGAAGCGACCGAGACATATTAGTTCTCTCATCCGTTGAGATTTTCGACGAGCGCTTACTTAGATCATCGCAAGCAATCACTCTGGCTAACACCATCAAACGCTTGCCACTTAGGAGCAAATTCATATCGAGCGCCAAATAACTATCTGGCGCGATCACCTCATCTGTATCGAACGCAAGACCGCAAGCACTAATGTTCACGCGTATGATTTCAAGCTGATCGATAATCAGCTTATCATTTGGTGAGAGCTCTGCGGCTATGATATCTACTTTTTCCTGAAGAAGCCGAATGGCTACCGCAGCGCTCGGCAGGTCATTTTCGACAATTTCAAGCTGATTTGCGAGCGCCTCATCAAGACGCTGAAATACGACCACATTCGAATCTTTAAGATGAGAGAAAGCCTCTTCTTTTTCTGCAATATCAATCACTCGATAGCGCAAACCGATCTCATCATCTACCCTAAAATAGCGGCGTCGCTCTTCCATTATATTGTATCCATACTAGAAAAATTTACGTGTTTTTTTTAAAAAAGCTCATCCGGATCAAGATCTAATATCCGCCTCAAGGCTTCGCCACCCCCCAACTCGACTGCATCGCTTTGCGCTTGAATACTCTCGGCAACTTCTGAATTGGTTTTATCTTGCAAAACAATTTCTACACGTCGATTTTTTGCACGCTGCTCAGGCGTATCGTTGGCGACCAAAGGCCGGTTTTCACCGAAGCCAGAGATCGAGAAACGGCTCTCATCTAGCTCCCCAAATTCAAACAATCCGCTCGCGACAACGAGTGCTCTTTTTACAGATAAGTCCCAATTTGAGCGGAATTTTGTTGTCTTTATTGGGACATCATCGGTATGACCCTCGACAGCAACAGGCCCATTAATATTGCGCAACATCTCTGCTAGCTTCTCCATAACAGGCAAGAAGCTGTCCTCTAATTCCGCCGATCCGGACGCAAAGGAACCTTGCTCTTCAACTCGAATGATTATTTTTCGCCCCTGAGTCTCTATCTCGATAATCTGCTCAGCAATCTCTTGCTGCAGCTCCGCCGCAATTTCAATTGCCTGACTCTCCGCTTCCTCTTTTAACTGCGCCATTTTAACTTCAATTAAAGATTGAACATCAATTTCACTGGTGTCAGCATTTGAAAGGCCTTGCCCGGCAACACCTTCAGCATTCGCTTGACATGTTTGCTCGAGGCTTTGTTCACTTTGCGAGTCAGTTTGCTGCTGAACAGTAAGTATAGGCGTTGGGTCGGGCTTACCTGGCGAGAATTCTAATGCAACGACACTCGTTCCTTTAGGGGGCTCATTTGCATCCACGGCTCGCTGCACACCAAAGGCTTCTCGTAACGAACCGGCAAGTCGTTTAAATTTGATCACATCCATTTCAGAAAACGATAATAACAGTACAAAAAAGCACATCAAAAGCGACATCAAATCTGCGAAGGTAGCCATCCAGGCTGGCAGTCCCGGCTTACACTCTTCGCATTGATTCTCTTCGTCAGACATTAACTATCTACTCGGCACTGTCTTCGTTATTACGATTTTTAGCAGGTAGGTATGAGCTTAGCATTGCTTCGATTACGCGCGGGTTTTGGCCTGCCTGAATCGCTAATACGGCATCAATCGCCATTGAACGAATCAATTCCTCTTCCGCCATACGCGCTTTTAGCTTGTGCGCGAATGGCAAGGCGATCATATTTGCTAGCATCGCTCCATAAAGGGTTGTTAACAATGCAACCGCCATAGCGGGACCGATAGACTTGGGATCATCCATATTGGACAGCATCGCCACCAAACCAATTAAGGTACCGATCATCCCCATTGCAGGCGCGACATCACCGAGCGCTTCCCATACTTCCGCACCGCTTTTATGTCGAGAAACCGTAAGGTGTTTATCTTTTTGCATAAGTGAACGCACCACTTCTTCATCATGGCCGTCGATGAGTAGGCCAATTCCCTCTTTGAGAAAAGGGCTATTTATCTCGATGCCATCGAGAGCAAGCAATCCATTTTTACGTGCCACATCAGACACCTCAACAACCGTTGCAATGAGTTCATCCGGCGATTCAATTTTAAACGTGAAGGCTTTAACAACTGTCTTCGTGGCATTTAAGAACTTCGTCAACGAAAACTTCATCATGCATACGAGAACAGAACCAACGAGCACGATTAATACGGAGGGCACATCCGCAAACATGCCCAGCGAACCGCTCAGCATCATCGCCATGATAATAATTGCTATCCCGCCAACCAACCCAATTAAGGTTGCTAAATCCAACTTCCTGCCCCCACGACGAATAAGCGTCGATATATTTGATATTTACACAGCACCTCACAAAAACGGTGCTTCTCTTAAAGTTAGCACAGGCTCAAAATTTTATGCGCCAAATACATGAAAAATAAATATTAATTTCAATATATTAACCAGATGCAAAAGAGAGAAAAGTGTAGATAGCGTTACGAAAAGGTTACTTATAAATTTAGACAGTGTTCTTAGTCGCAATATTTACTTAAGATTGGGGTGTCATTATTTATCGAAGCCGAGCAATCATGCCAAATAACAAAACAAACTCATTGGACGATTTTGAGCAGTCATTAAGTAAACTTGAAGGGATCGTCCGAAAGATGGAACAAGGTGAGTTGTCGCTTGAACAATCATTAAGCGCTTTCGAAGAAGGAGTAAATTTAACTCGCTCCTGTCAGGATACGCTTCGCCAAGCAGAGCTTAAAGTGTCAGAGTTAATTCAAGAAGGTGAAGAATTAACATCACAGCCTTTTCAGCCTCCACTGACCCCCTAAACCAATCAGTTGTAAAAAATGCAGCAGCCCTATTTTTTTTCTGACTACAGGCGTCAGGTTGACGAGGCATTAGAGAAGCTAATTTCGCAACACAGCGATGACTCTAAACTGCGAGCGGCTATGCGTTACAGCAGCCTACTCGGCGGTAAGCGACTGCGCCCCATACTATTGTTAGCGAGCGCTCGCGCACTCGGCGATGTTGATACTCGAGCACTGCTTACGTGCGCTGTTTCGATAGAATGTATCCATGCATATTCACTGGTACATGATGATCTCCCCGCGATGGATAATGATGCGCTGCGTCGGGGACAACCGACTTGCCATATTGCCTATAACGAAGCAACAGCAATTCTTGTAGGTGACGCCCTGCAAAGCCTTGCTTTTGAGTTACTAAGTGCGGAAAGCTTGGCATTATCAGCTGAAACGAAACTCAGACTGATTAACATACTCAGTAAAGCCAGTGGCGCTGCCGGTATGGTGCTTGGCCAAGCTATAGATCTTGAGTCTGAAAACAAACAGCTTAGTCTCGCGTCATTAGAAAATATGCATCGTAAGAAGACCGGAGCATTAATAGAAGCAAGCGTTATTATGGGCGTCACAGCGGGTTTTAATGCAGACAAACATAAGCAATTGACTCAACAAGAACATCAAGCACTCATCAACTATGCACGCTGCATTGGTCTTGCCTTTCAAGTGCAAGACGATATCCTCGATATCGTCAGCGACACACAGACATTGGGAAAGCCACAAGGCTCAGATGAAGCAAAAAACAAATCAACCTACCCTGCTCTGCTCGGCCTAAAAGGCGCTTCAGAAAAGCTACAAATGCTCCACGATGAGGCGTTGGCCAGCCTTCAGGTGCTTGCTTCGCGAAACATTAGCCAGCTTGAACAAATCTGTCGCTTTATTGTCTCTCGAAATCAGTAATAATTTAGGCCATCAATTTATAAGCCCAGCAAAGTTTCTGGTATAATGACCGTCTCAAACGCAGCGTTGTAAAGGTAAGAGCAAGCAGGCCTATGCCAAACACCCATACTTTTAGCGAAATTCCTATTGTAAGACCCGAAACACCACTCCTTAACAAGGTCAATTCGCCCCATCAATTGCGTCTACTTACACCCGATCAATTAGGGCAACTCTGCTACGAGCTGCGCGCATTTTTACTTTATAGCGTCGGGCAATCAGGGGGTCATTTTGGGGCCGGCTTAGGGGTTGTGGAACTGACTACTGCGCTGCATTTCGTCTTCAATACACCAGAAGATCGCCTTGTTTGGGATGTTGGTCATCAGGCCTACCCTCATAAAATATTAACGGGTCGTCGAGAAGAGATTATCAAGATCAGGCAACATGACGGCCCAGCTGCTTTCCCATGTCGAGACGAAAGTGAGTATGATTCTTTCGGTGTAGGTCACTCAAGCACATCAATTAGCGCCGCCTTGGGAATGGCTTTATCCGCCCAACTTAAAGGCGAACAGCGCAGAGCCATTGCGATTATTGGTGATGGTGCACTGACCGCTGGCATGGCATTCGAGGCCCTGAGTCACGCAGGAGATATAAGTCCAGATATGCTGGTAATCCTCAATGACAACGATATGTCTATTTCAAATAATGTCGGCGGATTAAAAAATCATCTAGCAAAAATTCTCTCAGGCAAAGCATATAATCAGGTGCGCGACGGAAGTAAACGTGTATTGAGTGGTACGCCGAGCTTGATGGAATTTGCGCGTAAGACTGAAGAACATGTCAAAGGCTTGATGGCGCCTGGCACCCTATTTGAAGAACTAGGCTTTAACTATATCGGCCCAATCGATGGACATGATCTGCAAACTCTAGTTCAAACATTGGAGAACATGAAGGACCTAAAAGGCCCACAGTTCCTGCATGTTGTTACACAAAAAGGAAAAGGCTTTTCACCTGCGGAGAGCGATCCCATTGGCTACCATGCAATCAATAAGATCGAACCGAAAGCAAAGCTAAGCGTTGCAAACCCTACACAGTCAAAACCAAAATATGCCAATGTGTTTGGTCAATGGCTTTGCGATGCGGCGGAAAAAGATAATCGTCTGCTAGGTATTACCCCGGCGATGCGCGAGGGCTCAGATCTTATTGCTTTCTCGCAACGGTTCCCCGATCGTTATTTCGATGTTGCCATTGCGGAGCAACACGCTGTCACACTCGCAGCAGGTATGGCATGCGAAGGCATGAAACCCGTTGTCGCCATTTACTCGACCTTTTTACAACGTGCCTATGATCAACTTATTCATGATGTTGCGGTACAAAATCTAGATGTGCTGTTTGCCATCGACCGAGCTGGGCTGGTAGGTGAGGATGGCCCAACACATGCAGGAAGCTTTGATCTGAGCTTCTTACGCTGTATACCTAACATGCTACTCATGGCGCCGTCAGATGAAAATGAGTGTCGTAAAATGCTGCATACAGGGTATGAATATAGCGGTCCTGCCGCCGTCCGCTATCCACGTGGCGCAGGCCCCGGCGCTGAAATTGAAAACTCATTGAGCTGTTTGGAGATTGGTAAATCAAACACCATTCGAGAAGGAAAGGATGTCGCGATTCTCTCCTTCGGTACTTTGCTAAATGCGGCACAAGGCGCGGCTGAAAAATTAAATGCTAGTCTCGTTGATATGCGTTTCGTTAAGCCTCTCGACGAAAATGTCATCACACAATTAAGTCAATCGCATAAATTACTCGTTTGTGTTGAGGAAAATACCACAGCAGGTGGCGCAGGGGCCGGTGTAATAGAATTTCTGAGTAACGCAGGCATCGAAATACCGACGCTGCTACTTGGTTTACCTGACGCATTCATTCCACATGGCACGCCAGCCGATTTACTCGCCGCATGTGGCTTAAATACTGAGGGTATGGTTGACAGTATCCAAGCTGCAAAAATCAACTTAGCTAACAATTTAGCCGTGAAACAAGCGCTCTGAATTTACATTTTTAAAGCATGTCGTTTGTACAGAAACCAATGGATATCTAGCAAACAATATCGCCAAAAGAGCTTCTATTTATTAGGTATTTCATCATCTTGATGCGTTTGCAACCAATGGCCAAGCTTGCTCGCCTTGGTAGAGAGATACGAATCATTATAGGGGTTACGGCCCACTTCTAGTGGGATTCGCTCGACAATGTTAAGCCCCGCCTCTTGCAAGGCTTTTACCTTACGCGGGTTGTTCGTCATCAAACGCAAAGCATTAATACCTAAGTGAGCAAGCATGTCGCCACAAATGCTGTAATCGCGCATATCCGCCGCGAAACCTAATTGCTCATTAGCCTCAACCGTATCCGCACCTTTATCTTGCAGATTATAGGCTCTGATTTTATTCAGTAAGCCGATTCCTCGACCCTCCTGACGCAAATACATCAGCGCGCCACAGCCTTTCTCTGCAATAGTTTGCAAAGCATGTTCAAGCTGAAAGCCACAATCACAACGTAAACTGAATAAACCATCACCCGTTAGGCACTCTGAGTGCGTTCTCGCCAAAACAGGCTCGCCGCTTGCAACATCGCCTAAGGTTAAAACCACATGCTCTTGGCCAGATTCGACTTCCTCAAAGCCATGCATATCGAAGACCGCAAAAGGCGTCGGCAATCGGCAAGTTTCAACAAAACGAACAGTCACAAAATTCCCTCAGAATAAAAAGGCTGCGCATTGTAGCATAACAATTGCTTAGGCGTGACCTTTAAAAAAACCAGTCTTTATACGGACTTAACCGCCGGTTGCATTCATGAAACGTACGATTTGGGGGGCGCTTGCATCATCAAAATAATGCCGCTCAGGTTTTAAGTTCATAGCCTTAATAATTGCAGTTTGCAAAGCTTCATTAGAATTATTCGTACTGCGTAAAATGGTTTTCAAGTCGAGCGCATCTTCATTTCCTAAGCACAATAATAGTCGCCCCTCAGCCGTTACTCGCACACGATTACAATCAGCGCAAAAGTTTTCACTATGCGGAGAGATAAAGCCAATGCGGGACTTAAAACCATTGATTGAGAAGTATTTAGAAGGGCCCTCAATGAACGAGTCTTTGCGCAAACGGGTTAGAAAGTACCTTTTGGAAATTACGTCTCGAATATCTGCGCTTGCCATAAAGGCCTCAGCGCGATTGTGCGAACTAACCTGACCTAAGGGCATTTCCTCGATAAAACTAATGTCTATCTGCTTCGCTAATGCAAATTCGACAAGATCTAGGATTTCATCATCATTGCGGCCTTTTAAAATTACGCAATTCAGTTTAATCGCTTCGAAGCCTTGCTCGCATGCCGCATTAATACCGGCCAATACACGGGCTAATGAACCGGTGCGCGTAAGGGCCTTAAAGCGACCAGCCCGCAACGTATCTAGACTTATGTTTAATCGCTTCACCCCGGCATTACGGAGATCAACCGCTAGCTTTGGCAGCTGTGAGCCATTGGTAGTCATTACCAGCTCATCTAAGCCCTCCAGGTTCGCGATAGTTCGACTTAGCGCCACCACATTTGCCCGTACCAAGGGCTCGCCACCGGTTAAGCGTATTTTCTTAACACCTAATCCGACAAACGCTTTGGCAACACATTGCATTTCTTCAAAGCTTAGAACCTCTGAGCGAGGCACAAAAGTCATTTCTTCATCCATGCAGTAAATGCAACGAAAATCGCAACGATCAGTCACCGACAAACGCAAGTAGCTTATGCTACGCCCAAATCGATCAACCAGTTGATTTTTCAATTGCTCACTCATGCCATTTCCTACGCAGTAATTACCAGATAATGAGCTTAAGACGCCACATATGAGCCGCTCTTGCCACCATGTTTTTCCATCAGGCGGACTCCTTCAATCGTCATTGCCTTGTCTACGGATTTACACATATCATATACCGTTAGGGCTGAAATACTGACCGCCGTGAGCGCCTCCATCTCCACGCCGGTTTGGCCAAGCAGTTTGCAGGTACTTAAAATACGCAAGCGCGCCCGAGTGCCTTCCTCATCAAATAACATTTCAAACTCTATGTTTACCAGACTTAGATTGAGACCATGGCACAAGGGAATCAGTTCATCACACTTTTTCGCAGCCATGATACCTGCGATGCGACACGTCGCAAGAACATCTCCTTTCTTATGGCTATTTTCCTGAATTTTCTCTAATGTTTCAGCCCGCATACAAACATAAGCTTCTGCAATGGCAATACGTTGAGTAGCGTTCTTCGATGCAACATCTACCATATTCGCCTCGCCGCGACCATTCAAATGTGTCAGCTCTGCCATGCCGTGCCTCTATTAAATTCGCCTAAATTTTTAGCATGCTTATTTTTCAACATGCTCATTCTGATCATACCACGCACTAATGCCGGCAATACCTTGCGCGCCAGCCGATTGCGCAATTGCCTTATCTCGGGGCTGCATACCTCCTAAAGCATATACTGGCACATTGATACTCTTCAGCAACGATTGAAACCGCTCCCAACCCATTGCATTGGCATTTGGGTGACTTTGCGTAGGTTTCACCGGAGATAAACAAACAAAGTCAACGCCTATTCGCTGTGCCAGCTCGAGTTCCGCGAGCGAATGACAAGACATGCTCAATAGTGGAGGCGACACAATAGTATTTGACGAAGTAACCCTGTCTAAAAAATCTTCGGCATAGCGTGCGGGAATCTGCAAGCCTATTTTAGCATGAGGAAGGAGTAAGCACGGATCGCCACTTAAGACGAAACGCATTTGAGGAAAATCAATCTGCAAAGCATGCAACCACGAGAGATATGCGTTACTGCTTAGTTGTGGCTGACGAAAAAGTATGAGATCTATCTCTTTTTCGATGAGGGCGCTTATATAAGCATAAGCATTATCTAAGGAGGAGAATACTGGCGTAACAGGATAAATAGAGGGTAATTCAATCGCTCGAATGATTGGCTCATTTGCTGCGGGAAACTCAAACTCTCGCAAGTTCGACTCCCGAACCCATTTCACCGGCTGCCCTTCCAAACCAGTCGGGTCACCTGAAAATTCAAACACACTCCAAACGTCAAGCAATACTCGCTTGTCGCCATAGTCATGCCGAATTTGGATGAGCGGTGAAAGACCAGTCTGAGGGTGAGCAAGCGTTATGCCCAGCTCTTCCTTTAGCTCTCTTGCTAGCGCCTCTTGAACGCTCTCATTTGACTCTACTTTACCACCGGGAAACTCCCACAAGCCCCCTTGATGTGCGTTATCGGAGCGCTTGGCAATTAATATGCTATCCTCACGATAAATAACACCAACCGCAACATGCACAAGCTTATGAGGTAAGCTCACCTCAGGTTCTGTATTCTGCATTAATCGTTACGTAGTCATGCGACAAATCGCAAGTCCACAACTGTTCGCTAACCACTCCACGTGCAAGCCTCAAGGTGATCGTAATTTCATCTTGATCCATTACGCTTTGACCCTGCGCCTCCGTGTAACTCTCAGCACGAGCGCCTTGCTCAACAATCAACACGTCGTTCAAGTAAATACGCACTGCAGATAAATCTAAGTCAGCCAGCGGCGCGCGCCCGAGCGCTGCCAGTATACGACCCCAATTTGGGTCTGAGGCAAACAAAGCCGTTTTGATCAGAGGAGAGTGTGCAATGGTATACGCGGTCTCTAAAGCTTCTTCGACACTGCTTGCTTCCTCAACCGCAACAGTTACGAACTTAGTTGCACCTTCGCCATCTTTTACAATAGCTTGCGCCAACTCAATCATCACAGCCTGTAAAGACGCTTTAAACTTCAGAAAATCTGGATGATCACTATCAATTTCAGGTGCTTCACATTCGCCGCTCGCCATCAACATACAAGCATCGTTAGTCGACGTATCCCCATCAACTGTTATTCGGTTGAAGGACTTGTCTGCCAACTCACTCAATAACGATTGCAACAAGGGCTGGGCTACTTTTGCATTTGTGGCAACAAAACAAAGCATCGTCGCCATATTCGGCATAATCATGCCAGCCCCTTTACTAATACCACTTATAACTATCTCATGACCATCATAATTAACCGACCTAGACGCACCCTTGGGCCGCGTATCAGTCGTCATAATACCTGCCGCAGCGTCTGGCCAGGCGTGGCCCTCTAAGGTTTTAACTAATTGGGGTACGGAAGCGGTGATCCGCTCAGATAATAAGGTTTCACCAATAACACCGGTAGAGAAAGGTAACACTTGAGAAGACTCAAGCCCCTGCTGTGCCGCTACTTTTTGACAACATGCTAAGGCATCATCAAATCCTCTTGGACCAGTGCCCGCATTAGCATTACCCGTGTTGATCAACAAATAACGGGGCTTGTTGCTATCGCTTGTCGAGAGGTGCTGCTTGGCAATCTGCACGGGCGCAGCGCAAAACGCATTTTTCGTAAAGACGCCAGCAAGGGTGCCGCCGGCTTTCAGCTCAAATAGCACCAGATCCTTGCGATTCTGGTGTTTTATACCCGCTTCGACCACACCTATTTTGACTCCGGGAATAGACCGAAACTGGGGGAGCCTTCCATCACCTACTGCCATGCGTTACCTGTTCAAAATAAGTGGTGAGTGTTGTTGTAGATACATCAAATACTAGTCAGCAATTCGCCCACAGCATTGCTTATATTTTTTGCCAGAACCACACGGGCAAGGCTCGTTTCGACCCACTTTCGGCGTATCGCGCTTTACCGGCGCCGTTTTTTGTTCAGTGCCAGTCACGGATTCTTGACTGGTAGCACGTTCAGACCCGTTCGCATTGTCGCCAGCGAACAAGGCCGCTCCTGCATCTTCATGCGCTGCTTTGGCGTTACCAAGCTGGCGGTCTAACTCTTCTTTGCGCTGCCGCTCAATTTCCTCTAACTCTTCTTCAGTTTGGATACGGACATGACTCGTTACACGCACCACGTCGTGTTTCAGGCTATGCAGCATACCCTGAAACATTTCAAACGCCTCGCGCTTATACTCTTGCTTCGGATTTTTTTGCGCATAACTACGTAGATGGATGCCCTGACGCAAATGGTCCATTGCCGCTAAATGCTCTTTCCAAAGGGTATCCAGAATATGCAAAAACACTTGCTTCTCAAATGCACGCATCTGGGTTTCGCCAGCGGTTTTCTCTTTCTCCTTATACACCGTCACAATCTCTTCAAGGATCTTTTGGCGCAAAGTTTCCTCATGCAGCTTATCGTCTTCATTTAGCCATTGAACGATGGGCAAATCGACGGCAAATTCCTGCTTTAGGGCCTGCTCAAGACCCGGCACATCCCATTGTTCTTCAACGCTTTGCGGCGGGATATGTGAATCAATTGCTTCGTTAATCACCTCTTCTCGAATTGACGTAACGATCTCACTGATATCATTTTCAGACATTACCTCATCACGCTGCTCATAAATCACCGTACGCTGATCGTTCGCAACATCATCATACTCGAGTAACGCTTTTCGAATATCAAAGTTACGCCCTTCTACTTTCCGTTGGGCCTTTTCTATCGCATTGCTAACCATTTTATGTTCAATCGCTTCACCTTTATCCATCCCGAGTGCCTGCATAATATTACGCACACGATCAGAGGCGAATAAACGCATCAAGTTGTCTTCCAGCGATAAGAAAAAGCGCGTACTACCAGGGTCACCCTGCCGCCCAGACCGACCACGTAATTGGTTGTCAATACGACGAGATTCATGCCGCTCTGTCGCTAAGATGTGCAAACCACCCGATTCTTTAACCGCTTTATTACGCGCTTCCCAATTTGCCTTAATCTTGGTAATTTGGCTCTCATCGGGATTCTTCAAAGCGTTTACTTCAGCCTCCCAGTTGCCACCAAGGACGATATCTGTGCCTCGACCTGCCATATTGGTGGCAATCGTCACAACACCAGGCATGCCCGCTTGTGCGATAATTTCGGCTTCTTGTGCGTGGTGTTTGGCATTCAATACACTATGTTTGATTGCAGATTTTTTAAGCAAGCCGGATAGATACTCAGAAGCCTCTATTGAGGCCGTTCCAACCAGCACCGGTCGTTTCTCAGCAACAACCGCTTTTACTTCATCAATAATCGCTTCGAACTTTTCTTCCTGAGTTAAGTAAACCAAATCATTATGGTCGATACGTGTAATCAAATTATTAGTGGGGATAACCACGACGTCCAATCCGTAAATTTGGTTGAACTCATATGCTTCAGTATCCGCCGTACCGGTCATACCCGACAATTTGCTATACAAGCGGAAAAAATTCTGGAACGTAGTTGATGCGAGTGTTTGGCTCTCCGCCTGAATATCTACGCTTTCTTTCGCTTCGATTGCTTGATGCAAGCCTTCACCCCAGCGTCGTCCAGCCATCGTTCGACCGGTATGCTCGTCGATGATCACGATCTGCTTGTTCTGAACAATATAATCAACATCTTTGGTGTATAAATGCTGAGCTCGAAGCGCTGCATTTATGTGATGCAGCAAGTTAAGATTCGCAGGCGCATACAAACTGTCACCCTCGCTCAACATCGCTTTTTCAATCAACACCCCTTCGATAAAGGATAGACCGCTTTCTGTTAGCTCAACGTTCTTCGCTTTCTCATCAATAATAAAGTGTCCCTCATCGATCGGTTTTCCGTCTTCACCGACCTCGGCCTTGGTTAGCAAGGGAACGAGTGTTTTGGTTTGCTTATATAGCTTTGAACTGTCTTGTGCTGGGCCCGAGATCACTAACGGCGTACGTGCTTCATCAATCAGAATCGAATCAACTTCGTCAACTATCGCAAAATTTAGACCGCGCTGCGCTTTCATTTCTGCATTAAAGGCCATGTTGTCGCGTAAATAGTCAAAGCCAAATTCGTTGTTAGTACCGTACGTAATATCGGATTTGTATGCCGCCTTTTTTTCTTCCGGACCCTGCCCGCCATATACTACGCCGACGCTCAGCCCAAGAAAATTGTAGAGAGGCTCCATCCATTTTGAATCTCGTTTGGCTAGGTAGTCATTGACCGTAACCACATGCACACCTTTCCCAGCCAACGCATTCAAATACACGGGCAAAGTCGCGACTAACGTCTTACCCTCGCCAGTCCGCATTTCTGCGATGCGGCCCTCATGCAGCGCCATGCCGCCTATCAACTGTACGTCGAAATGACGCATTGCCATCACACGCTTCCCCGCCTCACGCACGACAGCAAACGCTTCGGGTAATAATTTATCTAAGCTCTCACCCTGCCCAACACGCGCCTTAAAATCAGTGGTTTTAGCTTTTAGAGCGCTATCATCCAAGGAACCTAGCTGTTCTTCTAGCTCGTTAATCCGGTTAACAACTTTTCCCATGCGTTTGAGTTCGCGTTTGTTCTTGCTACCGAATAATTTCGTCAATGTGGATGAAAACATAGTGATATTCTACTTATAACTCTTTGGTTTAGTGCGGAAATATAGTGGTGAAGCTTGTCTATACCGTATTTATATTGCGCCAGAAGATTAAAATGCAAGCTAGCGCTAGGCTAAACTCACCAAAGCGAATCATTCTAAGGGATATGCCAGGGGACTAAAAGGACAGAACGGTGCTTTACGCCGGTTTATTCCAGATAAGAGAACTAAATTGCATGATTAACGTTTAATAAAAAAAAGAAATGACTTAAGGCGTCTCTATCGACTGGCTCTATGCAAAAATTTCTTCGGGTCTAGGGTCATGCCTTTACGCAACACTTCAAAGTGCACATGCGGGCCTGTAGAGCGACCTGTGCTGCCCATCAATGCTAAAACCTGTCCCTTCTCAACTACTTCACCGACTTTGACGAGTAGTTCTTTGCAGTGCGCATAACGCGTGCTGTATCCGTCACCATGGTTAATTTCCACCAAATTACCATAGCCGTAACGCTCACTAGACCAGGTTACAACACCCGAGGCAACCGCGATAATATCGCTGCCTTCTTTGCCGGCAAAGTCTACCCCAGCGTGCCAGGTACGACGACCATTAAACGGGTCATTTCGATAACCATATGAAGAGGATAACCAGCCCCAGCGAACCGGGCGACCAGATACGAAACTTTCTTGGTCAAGGCCACGCTGGAAAAACATGCTTTCTAGACGGTCAAGTTGCTGTTGACGATTTTCGATATGCTTCGCAATTCGGTCTAAGTCACCTTTTAAACTTGGTAAGGAGCTCGGCATGCTCTCCGCGGCCAAAAGCGGTCCGCCAAGTGCCGGCGGCTGAGAAAAATCAAACTCGTCATTCTTGATTTTAGCAACCTCTTTTAAACGCACGCCCAGGGCATCAATTCTCAATAAGCGAGCTTGCATATCACCGAGACGCAATGTCAAAGCATCCACTTGCTCGCCATTGCTTTTGCTGATCTGATCTAGCATCTTCTTTTGCTGCGCTAACTCACGTTCCCAAGCATTTATAACTTGAACGTCCATCATGACCGCATCACCGTCTAACATCAGATTTCTTTTAACCCAATATCCAGAGAAGATAAGCGCCACTATTATTCCCGTGATGATAGCTCCGAGGGTAATAATGTGCTTATTGCCAAGTGTCAGTGTTCTGGACTGACCATGACTGCGCTTAATAAAAATAATATTCATAACGTTCAATAAGCCTAATCTTAAACCTACATAGATCTTTTTGACGAAGTACAGATAAATTCGTTAACGTAAGACACCAGTATTAGCCTACGCATGACCACATGTTAAAAAAACAAACAAGACATCGACCTCTCAATTCTATTTTTGAGGTTGGCACCATTACAAAGCACTCGCCAGACTTGCGCGCGCTCTTTAATCAAGCAAGGCAAAATCTGGATATTCAAACTGTATTCGATAACTGCCTGCCTGCCTTGTTTGTTGGAGTATTTCAAGTAAATCAAATTAAACAGGGCGTCCTAATAATAACGGGCCAATCTGCAGCAATCGCGACACGCTTGCGTTTCGAACAAGATGCCGTTATCGAAGCTCTGCAGGCAAAATTGGGCGCACAAACTATCCAACGACTAGAGATACGCATTCGCCCGAAAGCGAAAATACCGAAAAAAGTGAATGTAAATAATAAATTGTCCAAGGACAGCGCCCAGCTTCTTATTGAAGAAGCCAAGCAAACCCAAGATGTTGAATTGAGGAAGGCAATTGAGAAATTAGCCCAACAAGCAGATTAGACAGCTAAGCTGCAAGCACCGGCTTCATATACGAAATAGGCGCTGCATTCGCATCTTCAAATGTCTTCACTTCCCATGCATCTGTTTGTGTAATTAACTTACGCAATAGCTTGTTATTCAAGTCGTGGCCGGATTTATGCCCTTTAAACTCTCCCACTAAACTATTACCCAGCAAGTATAAGTCGCCGATCGCATCAAGAATTTTGTGCTTGACGAACTCATCGTCATAGCGCAGCCCGTCCTCATTAAGAACTTTGTAATCGTCAACCACAATCGCGTTGTCTACACTTCCACCGAGCGCAAGGTTCATTGCCCGAAGTCTCTCGATGTCATGCATAAAACCAAAGGTTCTCGCTCGGCTCACTTCTTTTACGAAGGAGGTGCTCGAAAAATCAATCGAGGCTTCTTGGCTTCTATTCTTAAAGACTGGATGATCGAAATCTATTGAGAAACCGACCTTAAAACCATTAAACGGCAGGAAGGTGGCAAACTTTCCATCTTCCTCAATGGTTACTTCTTTCGTGATTTGAATAAACTTTTTCGCCGCATCTTGTTCTTTGATTCCTGCAGACTGAATCAAAAATACAAAAGGCCCTGCACTGCCGTCCATGATGGGCACTTCACCAGCACTCAATTCAATTCGACAGTTATCAATGCCTAGCCCCGCCATTGCTGATAGCAAATGCTCGACCGTCGCGACTTTAACGCCACTTTTTACCAGTGTCGTTGACAGCATTGTTTCACCGACGTTCTCGGCACGGGCTGCAATTTCAACGGCCGGCTCTAGGTCAGTACGCACAAACACAATGCCCGAGTCTATCGGAGCAGGCTTTAGGGTCAAATACACCTTTTTGCCGGAGTGAAGACCCACACCGGTCGCTCGAATCGTATTCTTTAATGTTCGCTGTCTTATCATATCAACGCCACTCAAATTCTATGTACTTGCCTGACTGGTCAAAAATCAGGCGCATACTAACAGAACGATTAGGCTTTCCCAAGAATAATCTGTTACTAATAGTTAATCTGTAACGTCATCGTAACAGAGGGTATTAACCCCCTTTGAAAGCCGTGCATCCGTCACTTAATCCGCTTGTCTGCGCAAAAATGCAGGAATATCCAAGTAATCGACACTTGGCTGTTCGCTTGTTTTCGTATCCACTGCAGTATTACCACGAAGCTCTACTGACGCCCGCCGACGCGTAATTGTTGGTCTGTCCAATTTATTGTAATCCGTCGTGCCATCGACTGTTTTGGTCGTGTTATCGACGACTTTGACAGGCTTATCCATCGAATTCGCTAAGCCCGTTGCAACAACAGTGACTTTCAGCTCATCTGCCATTTCTGGATCAATGACCGTTCCGACCACGACCGTCGCGGAATCTGAAGCAAATTCCTCAACGATACTGCCGACTTCCGAAAATTCACCTAAGTTTAAATCAACACCCGCCGTGATATTTACTAAAATACCACGCGCTCCTTGTAGGTTTATATCTTCCAGCAATGGACTACGTACTGCGGCTTCAGCGGCTTCGCGTGCTCGATTTTCGCCAGAGGCCGAGCCAGTTCCCATCATGGCCATGCCCATTTCAGACATCACTGTCTTCACATCAGCAAAGTCAACGTTAATCATTCCAGGCCGAATTATTAAATCTGCAATACCCTGAACGGCACCCTGCAATACATCGTTTGCCGCGCCAAATGCATCTAACAAGGTGGTATTTTTGCCCAATACTGCTAATAACTTTTCATTAGGAATGGTAATCAATGAATCTACATTTTCAGCAAGTTCAGACAAACCAGCATCCGCGATTTTCATGCGTTTGCCGCCTTCAAATGGGAAAGGTTTGGTCACGACGGCAACCGTCAGTATGCCCAGATCACGAGCTACTTCTGCAACGATTGGTGCCCCTCCCGTCCCTGTACCACCGCCCATACCCGCGGTAATAAAAACCATATCTGCGCCTTTCAAGGTTTCAGCGATTCGCTCTCTATCTTCCAGAGCTGCTTGGCGACCAATTTCGGGGTTTGCTCCCGCACCTAAACCTTTGGTGACGGTGCTGCCTAGTTGGATAATTTGCTTACCATCTAGATCTTTCAAAGCCTGCGCATCAGTGTTAGCGCAGACAAAATCAACGCCCTCCACTTCACCACTTAACATATGGCGAACAGCATTGCCGCCACCTCCCCCTACACCAACGACCTTGATTACGGCGCTTTGTGATACGTTTTCTACTAGTTCAAACATCACCCTTTCTCCTAATTATAATTTTTCAATCTGCTAGTTGTTGCTAATTATTTTACTATCGGTAGTCATACGAGCTCCGCTAAGTGCTCATTAAAAATTCCCTGTAAACCAGTTCTTAAGTTTCGAAACTACACCTTCTTTATTGGGCGTATTTTTCGCAACACTGCCTGCACCAACATCCTGCTGGCTTAATCCATACTTCAACAGGCCAACGCCTGTTGCGTACATTGGGTTATTCACCACATCAGACAAGCCTGCCACATTATTTGGGCTTGCAAGTCTCACTGGCATATGGAAGATTTCTTCCGCCAACTCGACAACACCCTCCATCGTCGAGGTCCCGCCTGTTAAAACGACTCCGGCGGCAATTACGTCCTCATAGCCACTTCGACGCAATTCTGCCTGTACCAGAGTAAACAGCTCTTCATATCGAGGTTCGACAACCTCAGCCAGCGCCTGTCGAGACAACTCCCTGGGTGGTCGATCGCCCACGGAGGGGACTTTAATCGTATCCTCAGCATCGGCTAATTGCGTTAATGCACAAGCATATTTAATTTTGATCTCTTCAGCGTTTTGCGTTGGCGTTCGTAAGGCCATAGCGATATCATTTGTTACCTGATCACCGGCAATCGGAATTACGGCGGTATGCCTTATCGCCCCTCCTGTAAAAATTGCGATATCGCTCGTGCCACCCCCAATATCTACGACACAGACACCAAGTTCTTTCTCGTCATCGGTCAATACCGCATGCGCGGATGCCAATTGTTCAAGAATAATGTCGTCGACTTCAAGGTCACATTGCTGCACACATTTTTCAATGTTTTGCGCCGCGTTAACCGCACAAGTAACTAAATGAACTTTCGCCTCTAAGCGAACACCTGACATGCCAAGCGGCTCTTTAATACCCTCTTGGTTATCAATTACGTATTCTTGCGGCAGTATATGCAGCACTTTTTGATCCGCAGGAATTGCCACAGCTTGTGCCGCATCAATGACACGATCAATGTCAGCTCGCACGACTTCGCGATCTCTTACGGCGACAATGCCATGAGAATTCATACTTTTTATGTGGCTACCCGCAATCCCGGCATAGACCGAATGGATTTCGCAACCCGCCATTAACTCAGCTTCTTCGATCGCCCTTTGAATTGCGTTAACGGTCGTCTCTATATTTACCACGACACCACGCTTTAAGCCTTTTGAGGCATGCGAACCGATGCCAACAATTTCTACCTGACCATCGCCTCCGGCTTTACCCACAATGGCGACGACCTTTGAAGTTCCAATATCCAAACCTACGGTCAATTGATTATCTGTAATGCCCGCCATCTAAATTACCTGCTCTGCTACTTATTGTGTTTTCTATCAGTAAATTTCTATTAATTCGTTTTTTAAAGCCTGGGGTCTTGGCCAGCGGCCAACGCGATATCCTTCCATGCCACCGCCACTCCGTTGGGGTAACGTGTATCAATACTTGCCACCTTAATTTGAGCTTCCGGCGCGAGCACGGTGTAGGTGCGAACCGCTCGCGCTAATCTTGCTTCAAAGGGCGACGCACCGAGCTCAATCTCAGGCCCATTCACCAAACCTAAGCGCCACGTGCCGCGTTCATTCAGTGATAAGTGCTCAAGGCTAAAACCACGTATTGCTAACCATTTCTGCGTAGCATACATATGACTTAATATATCTTGACGCTCAAGCGAGGAACTATCACTTGGCCCCTGCAGCATTGACCTCTCAGCCGCCCAGCTGACCTCATTTGGTTGAAACACTTCGGCATGCGGATTCAAGTATGCCGCTGTACCCCAATTTGCTACGGGTATTTGCTCTTCGACATCAATCACCAGTTGCCCTGGCCATACCCTAGTTATCTGCGCACGCTTAACCCAAGCGTTCTGTTCAACCAATGTTTTAATTTGAATTAAATCAGCATTAAAGAAGGTGCTTTCTAGCCATGGTGTTAAGCTTTGCTCCAAAGACTGACGGTCCAAATGGCTGAACTGGCCCTGCACTGTAATCGTTGTAATCGGGTGATCAAAGACACTAAACAGTTTATCTCCAAACAAGTAAGTCGTACCCAATATCACTGTTAGCACCAACCAAACCGAATAAATACGCAACCACTTAACTTGACTTTTCAACCACTCGGCCATTCCGAAATGTTCAGACTTCGTTTTTTTTGACTGATGGGTCGCCCTCGTTCTTACTGCCGTTGCCATTGCTCTAATCAGCCCCCTTACTTGGTTCTTGTGGTAAGGTTTGTAGGAGTATTTGCGCCACTAAGCCTGACATATCCAATCCATGATGCTCTGCAGCCATGGGCACCAAACTATGATCTGTCATACCCGGTATCGTGTTGACTTCGAGTAACCAAAAACGTCCATCGGTGTCCCGCATTACATCGACGCGCCCCCAACCTTCGCAACCCAGCGCTTTAAATGCTTGCAAACACATAGATGACAAACTTTTCTCCTCGTCTGCACTCAAACCACTTGGCAATAAATATTCAGTGTCGCTTGATTCATATTTGGCATCATAGTCATAAAAAATGTGATCGGTTTTCAAACCAATCACAGGTAACGCCTTATCGCCGAGAATACCTACCGTGTATTCACTGCCTTCAATCCATTGCTCAAGCAGCACCTGCTGATCTAGCGCTAGGGCACTTTCAATTGCTGCGTCCAATTGAGATTGATTTTTTACTTTAAAGACGCCAATAGATGATCCTTCGCGCGCAGGTTTTACGGCTAACGGAAAATCCATTAGCGAGACAAGCTGGCTTGTAAGAGGTGATGTAGTTGAATCGACGTAACCAAATGGCGGGGTCGGTAAATTCATCCCCAGCCAAAGATACTTAGTGCGCATTTTATCCATCGCAATAGCTGAACCCATCACACCACTGCCTGTGTAGGGTTTACCCAGTGACTCGAGAACCGCCTGAATAACGCCATCTTCGCCGCCGCGTCCATGCAGCGCTAAAAACGCGCGGCTAAATTTGGTATTTTCAAGCTGCTTGATATCATCTTGGTAATCCAACTTGAAGGCGTCAATGCCAGCGCTCAGCAAAGCCTGCAATACAGCCTCCCCACTTTTTAATGAGACGCTGCGCTCTGCTGAGCAACCGCCCATAATAACCGCAACGCGACCAAGCGCTTGTACTTGCTTGGCGGTGATTGAAAAAGCTTGCATTGTCATGCTAATTTTCTCTCGAGCATTGCGGCAAGACTTGTGGCTAACTGTCCAACACTTCCGGCACCCTGAGTTAGCAACATATCGTCGGCTTGCATTAAATTCTCAAGCACCGCTTGAACCTGTTCTTGCTCCTCAACATAAATAGGGTCGACACCTGATCGCTGACGAATACTTCGGCACAAGCTGCGGCTATCAGCACCCGGAATCGATTTCTCACCCGCGCTATAAACAGGCAAAAGAATAAGCACATCGACCTCAGCAAGTACACGAACAAAATCTTCATAGAGATCACAGGTTCGACTGTATCGATGCGGCTGAAATACCATCACCAAACGGCGATTTGCCCAACCGGAGCGGATTGCTTTGATTGTGACCTCGACCTCACTGGGATGATGTCCATAGTCGTCTACCAACATAACATCGCCAGTTTTCTCGTGATTCGTAAGTTTGCTGTTTGGAAAAATAGGATAGTGTCCATAAACCTGAAAGCGACGACCAACCCCTTGAAAGTTGCTCAAAGCTTTGAGGATCGCACTATCTGCGACCCCTTCATCTGACGCTACGGCAATCGCTGCTAAGGCATTCAACACGTTATGATGGCCTGGCATCTGCAAGGTTACATCTAAACTTGGTCGACCGCTGCGCACGGTTGTAAAGTGACAATGCATCCCCTCTTGACGAATATTTTCAGCGCGAACATCAGCATCCTGATCGACACCATAGGTGATCACGGCACGAGATACATCAGGTATAATTTCTCTTACAACAGGATCATCAATGCACATAATCGCCGCACCGTAGAAAGGCAGATTATGGAGAAAGTCGATAAACGTCTGGCGCAGCCTAGAGAAATCGCCACCATAGGTATGCATATGGTCTGCTTCTATATTTGTGACCACAGAAATCATTGGCGTGAGGTGCAAAAAAGAGGCGTCGCTTTCATCTGCCTCCGCCACTAAATAGCGCGAGGCGCCGAGTTTCGCATTCGTACCCGCGCTGTTTAAACGGCCGCCTATAACGAAAGTCGGGTCAAGGCCTGCGACGGCCATAATTGAGGCTATGAGACTGGTCGTTGTGGTTTTCCCATGCGTACCAGCAATCGCAATACCGTGTCGATAACGCATTATTTCAGCGAGCATTTCAGCCCGCGGCACAATCGGCGTACGCGTCTCACGTGCCGCCATAATTTCAGGGTTTTCCTCATTTATCGCGCTCGATACCACAATGACATCTGCGCCGGAAACATGTTCTTTCTGATGCCCATCAAAAACAGTCACACCCAAGTTTTGTAAGTAGCGCGTCGTGGGCGAACTATTTAAATCTGAACCGGAAACCTCGTAACCCTGATTTAATAGAACTTCCGCAATCCCGCTCATCCCAGAGCCCCCCACGCCAATAAAGTGTATGCGCTTGATCCGACGCATTTCCGGGACATCATTTCGAAGGGTAACTTGCTTAGGCATAGGTCAGTCTCCGGCACTCAAGTGCAACGCGCTCAGCGGCGTCTGGCTTTGCGAGCGCTCTCGCCGCTTCAGCTAAACGGCCAACTCTCTCAGGCTTTGCAAGCAACGGCACCAACATTTCAGCCAAGGAGTTTGGCGTCATTTTAGTTTGAGGCAGAAGCCAGGCGGCACCGGCTTCTTCCATGGAGACGGCATTCAATGTTTGATGATCATCTACAGCATGTGGATAAGGAACCAGAATCGACCCCAATCCAGCCACACATAATTCTGATATGGTTAACGCCCCGGCACGACAGATCACAAAGTCAGCCCAAACATAAGCTTCTTTCATATTATCCACGAACTCCACAACCTCAGCGTTCACACCCACTTGTTGATATTGAGCATATGTGACATCACCTTTTCCGCGACCGCTCTGATGTCTCACTTCAGGGCGATCAACCTCATCAATTAACGCCAAGGCTTTAGGAATCGTCTCGTTTAGTGCAGCAGCGCCAAGGCTTCCACCTAGCACAAGTATGCGAAGCGTCCTGCCTTTATATTCGATAGGTCGTGGCCGGTAAAAAATCTCACAGATCTCTGAACGCAGTGGATTACCCGTTAACTTGCGTTTCGGCACATCATGAAATGCGCTTGGAAAAGCAATTAATACAGTGTCTGCAAGCTTTGAAAGCAATCGGTTGGTCATGCCAGCAATCGAATTTTGCTCATGGATAATCAACCTACATCCGCTTAATTTTGCCATTAAACCGCCAGGGCCGGATGCGAAACCGCCCATTCCGAGCACACAATTGGGTTTAACCTTTCGCACGACGGCAAGTGCCTGACCAAGTGCGATCGCTAACTTAAGCGGGGCAGCAACTAACGTCGCCCAACCTTTTCCGCGCAAACCACTTACTTTAATACCATAAAACGGGATACCAGCGTCATTTGCGATACGCTCTTCCATTCCTCCAATTGAGCCAAGCCACGCAACGTGGTCTCCCCGCACTTGCAATTCCCTGGCAGTGGCTAAAGCCGGATAAACGTGGCCACCCGTTCCGCCAGCCATAATCAAGAAGGTTTTAGACATGACGTCCCTCCTTGATATCATGAGCAGTCACTTGAATAAGATCGCTATAGATACGGAGTAAAATAGCGATCGCGACAGCACTAACAATTAAACTACTACCTCCATAACTGACCAGTGGAAGGGTCAACCCCTTAGTTGGTAACAGTCCCATGTTAACGCCCATATTAATCACCGCCTGAATACCAATAAGCATCGCGATGCCATAAGCAAAAAAAGCATGGAAAAGCAGGCCGACCTTTTCTGATTGGCGCGCGATATCAAAAGCGCGATAAATTAAATAAGCAAATAGACAAACCAAAAGTAAGGTACCCAGTAGACCAAATTCTTCTGCGAAAATAGCAAAGACAAAATCTGTATGGGCTTCGGGTAAATAAAACTGCTTCTGCACACTGTTACCGAGGCCTACGCCAAACCATTCACCTCGACCGAATGCAATAAGTGATTGCGTAAGCTGATAACCTGCACCAAACTGATCCGCCCATGGATCGCGATACCCCGTAAGTCTCGCGACACGATAAGGTTGCGTGAACACCATCAAGACCACTAACCCGACACAGATCAAAATTAAAACAATAAATTGGGACAACCGAGCACCGCTCAAAAAAATCATGCCTACAAAAGCGCAACCAATGACGACGGTGGCACCGAAGTCAGGTTCCGCTAACAGAAATAGCGCAGCAACACTCAATACCAACATGGGTTTCGTGAACCCCCACCACGAACTTTGGACTTCCTCGTGACGGCGAACCAAATAACTGGCTAGATAAGCGACTAAAAATAATTTAGCAATTTCTGACGGCTGAATATTGAGACCACCCAAGGAAATCCAGCGTGTACTTCCATTCACCGTTTTACCCAAGCCTGGAATTAATACGACACAGAGGAGAAATAAGGCGATACACAACAGGAGAAAAGCATTTCGCTTCCACCAATCGATAGGAATACAGTAGGCAATGACTGCACTAATCATTGCCAAAACAATGAAAATGCCATGTCGTTGAACATAATGAAAAGCATCTGAATTTCGTGCTTCAGCCACATCAACCGATGCCGATGCAATCATCACTAAACCAAGCAAAACCAAACTTACGGCGGCTGCGCACAAGCCTCTATCGAAACGAACCGACACGAGTTTTTGATTCGGTATAGACTCGGGCATCGCGCTCATAATGCACCGACCTCCGCAATAAATTGCTCACCACGTTGAATGTAATTTTTAAACATATCGAAACTAGCGCACGCCGGAGAAAACAGCACAACATCCCCTGTTTCAGCAAGTGCTTTTGCCCTGAGAACAGCTTTATTTAACGTAGGCGCCGACGACGCAGACATTAGCGGTTCGACCGCGGCACGTATAACATCGCCGTCTTGTCCAAACACCACAGTATGACGCCCAAAGCGCCGAAGAGGCTCCCTTAGCACGCTCATGTCTGTGCCTTTCGCATCGCCTCCCGCAATCAATATTATTTTACCTGAAGCACCTTCACCAAAGCTTTGAATTGCAGCGGCCGTCGCGCCTGGATTAGTACCTTTTGAATCATTAATATAACTAATGCCATCGACATCTCTCACCCACTGGCAACGGTGTGGTAAACCGTCAAAGTGGCGCAGTGCGTCAAGCATTGCATCCATTTTCAAGGCTAACGCTTTTCCCATCGCCAGCGCTGCCAATGCATTACTGATATTGTGGCGCCCCTTAATTTTTAATTCGCATTCCGGTAAGAGCGCATCAAACCCATACATCAAACTTCGGCCTTCCCGCGCCGCATCTTGCGAGAACTTGTTGACGTCCATTTGTGCAAGACCATAACGCCATACGCGCATACTTTGATTAATTAAGGGCTGACTCAATGCTTCATCATCGTTCACCACTACGTGCTTTGCGCCGATGAAGATACGTTGCTTAGCTTGCAAATATTCCATCTTATTCATGTAGCGATCCATGTGGTCTTCGGAAATATTCAGAACCGTCACACACTGCGCATTCAACCGCTCTACACCCTCTAATTGAAAACTGGACAATTCCAACACATAAAGTTCGACCTTGTCCGACAGTAAGTCGACGGCAGGCGTACCCAGATTTCCGCCAACCGCAACCTGAATACCACTGCGTTCAGCCATCCGACCAAGCAAGGTAGTCACCGTACTCTTACCATTGGAGCCGGTTATAGCAGCAATAGGTGCTTTTGCGTGCTCGACAAATAGTTCAACATCACCTCTAACTTTTGTGCCAGCTCGCTTTGCCTCGAGAATAGCGGGCTCTCGAATAGAAACACCAGGACTTACAATTAATTCGCTTGCCAAGCGCAACCCAGCGCCTTCGAGAGGCCCTAAATGAATTTTTACGTTGGGGAATTCCTGTTTGACTTGAGTCAAGTTAGGCGGATCAAACCGCGTATCGACGAGCGCAAAGTTTTGTCCCAGCTTATGTAAAAATCGTGCACAACTAAGCCCGGTTGCACCGAGCCCAATCACGATTGTTAATTTGTCTGAGGCAATTAATCCCATGTTCTCTCTAAATTTTCCCAATTTATCATGGCGGTTTAACGGATTTTTAACGTCGCTAAACCAACCAGCACTAAAATGACGGTAATAATCCAGAACCGCACGATAACGCGAGGCTCTGGCCAACCTTTAAGCTCGAAATGATGATGCAGAGGAGCCATTCTAAAAATCCGACGACCGGTCATCTTGAAAGAAGCCACCTGCAAAATCACGGATACCGTCTCCATTACAAACACACCGCCCATAATGAAGAGCACAATTTCTTGCCTTACAATCACAGCAACCACCCCCAGTGCAGCCCCTAACGCGAGCGCCCCCACATCACCCATGAATACTTGAGCTGGGTATGTGTTAAACCAAAGGAAACCAAGCCCTGCACCGACAATTGCGCCACAGAAAATAATGAGCTCGCCCGATTCAGGGATATAAGGAATGTGCAAATAGTTAGCGAACACGCTGTTACCCGACGCATAAGCAAAAATACCCAAGGCGCCTGCAACCAGAACGGTTGGCATTATGGCTAACCCATCTAAACCATCGGTTAAATTCACCGCATTACTACTGCCCACCAATACAAAATAGGTCAGCACGATGTATCCCAAACCCAAGGGGATCACAACATCTTTAAAAACGGGCACAATTAAAGCGGTTTCCTGTGGCAGACTGGCGGTACCGTATAAAAGACCCGCGGCAACCAATGCAAAAACTGACTGCCAAAAGTATTTCCAACGACCAGGTAAACCGCGAGAATTTTTCTCAACGACCTTACGGTAATCATCCACCCAACCAACGCCGCCAAACGAAAGACATACGAAAAGAGTAATCCAAACATAATGACTACTAAGATCAGCCCAAAGTAGCGTAGAGGTTGCGATTGCAACCAAAATCAATGCGCCGCCCATTGTTGGCGTGCCTGCTTTGCTTAAATGGCTCTGCGGCCCATCATCACGAACCGCTTGGCCAATTTGATTCTGACTCAACTTACGAATCATATAAGGGCCGAGCCAAAGTGAAATAAGCAGGGCAGTAATGACGCCTAAAATTCCGCGCAGTGTGAGGTATTGAAACACGCCAAGAAAATCAAAATTGTCTACTGCGAGTCCGCTCAACCAATACAACATTACTTCTCCACCTCTTGCAGCAAATTAGCTACCTCTTCCATTGCCGCAGATCGTGAACCTTTCAATAACACAACACTTACGCCTTTAATATCATCTTTAAGTGCCCGTGCGATATCCGCTTTGCTTGACTTAACAAACGCGTGAGCCCCAATTATGTCTGCCATACTTTTTGCGAAGGGGCCTATCAGATAAAACCTATCAATAGGCATGTGAGCGGCCTCATCTGCTAGCTTCAAATGATATGTTTCAGCCTCATTTCCGAGCTCACCCATCTCACCTAGCACAGCAATGCGCCGCCCATTTTGCTCAGCCAATACCCGCAACGCGGCAAGCATAGAAACTGGATTCGCATTATAGCTATCATCAATCCAAGTAAGACTTTCGTTTTCACTCTTAAAGTGCAAGCGCCCGCGTTCAGGTTGATAACTCGCCAAGCCCTTCACAATTTCCGATAGACTCACACCAACAGCTATTGCTGCGGCAGCAGCTGCCAGCGCATTTGCCACGTTGTGCTCGCCCGCTGCAGGCAAAAAGACCACCTCAGATTCCCCCTGGAAGCAGAGATCAAACCGACTACTCTTTGAATCTACGCAAATATTTGCAGCGGTGACATCTGCCTGAATATGATCATCGCGACTCAAATTAGCACATGAGTATGTAATTACCCGCTTACTTTTAAGACCATCTAACCACTGCGCTGATGCTTTATCATCAAGATTAACAACAGCAAGACCATCGGGTTTTAATATGCTGTATATCTCTGATTTCGCACGAACAATATTTTGGTAACTGCCAAACTCACCTACATGCGCGAGACCTGCATTGAGTAGAAGAGAAATATCAGGCTGAACGAATTCACCAAGGTAATTGATATCCCCCACCTTTCTGGCGCCTATTTCAATCACGGCAGCGCTTTGACCTTCTTGCAAATCAAGAAGCGTCAGTGGCACACCAATTTCATTATTTTGATTGCCAGCAGTCATACATACCGCACCACGCTCCGATAAAATAGCGCCGAGCATCTTACGAGTGGTGGTTTTTCCGGAACTGCCCGTAATCGCAATAACAGGCTTACTGAAATGTTTTCGACAATGCCCAGCTATTTTACCAAGCGCATAACGCGTATCAGGCACATGCAAAACGCTATTATGCTCCAACATGGCCGAGGATTTAAGCATTGTAAGGTCAGACAAAACAGTACCGACTGCGCCTGCAGAGCATGCATCGGATGCATAGGCGTTGCCGTCGAAACGCTCACCTTTTAACGCCAAATATAAGTCGCCCTTTTTAACGTCTCGAGAATCAGTGACCACGCGGTTGAAGCGCACATCTTTGCCATACAGGCAACCTTGGCACGCTTCTTTAACTTGGGAAAGCGACATCGAAGCAATCATGCGAACAACCCATCTTGCGAACGCCTAGGAAGCGCGATCAGCTCGCGACAAACCTCTGCATCGCTAAAATAATGCCGATGACCATTTACCTCCTGGTAATCTTCATGCCCTTTTCCAGCCACCAAAATAATATCTTTTTCTTGCGCGCTGCAGAACGCCTGACTGATTGCCTGCTTTCTATCGCGACAAAGTTGATAGTGATGCTCGGAGCTAAAACCTTTGATAATATCCTTTACAATTTCCTCAGGGTCTTCAGTCCGAGGATTATCATCTGTGACGATTATCTGATCCGCATAACGCTCCGCTACTTCAGCCATCAAGGGTCTTTTACCCTTATCACGATCACCGCCACAACCAAAAACGACCGAGAGCTTCCCTTCAACTAGCTGGCTCAAGGTCGCCAATACATTTTCAAGTGCCGCTGGCGTATGCGCATAATCCACCACCAACTGCGTACCCGATGCAGCCATGAACCGCTCCATACGACCTGCGACCGCCTGTATCTGACTCAACGCTTTTAATGCACCGACGTCATAACCTTTTGCGATGGCATAAGCGGCAACACTTAGTAAATTGCTTAAATTGAATTCGCCCAACAGGGAGGACTGAAGCTCTAGTTCAGCGACTGATGACTGGTCTAGCGAAATTTTCAACTTGGCCCGCACACCTGAACCAAGTGTAAACCCGCCAACCGATACCTTTGCATTGGTCAATGTTGACTTCACACTATAACGAACAATGCTTACATCAGGAGCAATATCGGCAGCCAATACCTCACTTGCTGGATCATCTGCATTCAAGACCACGAAGCGTAAACTTGGTATCATAAAAAGCTGAGCTTTTGCTGATAAGTAGCTTTGCATATCGCCGTGATAGTCAAGATGATCTCGACTTAAATTCGTAAAAATCGCCGCATCAAAACGCACGCCCGCTACCCGCTGCTGCGCCAAGCCATGCGAACTTACTTCAACCGCGGCAACTTGAGCGCCAGCATCCCTCAGATGTGCAAAATAGCGATGTAACTCGACCACATCGGGCGTCGTATGATGCGTCTCAATCAATGCATCACCTTCACCAATCAAACCATACCCAAGGGTGCCAATAACGCCCGCTTTTAACCCATTAAAATTTTCGAATTGTGCAAGGTAATTTGAGACAGATGTTTTTCCATTTGTCCCGGTAATTCCAACCACAAATAGCTCTTCACTCGGTTTGGCGAAAAAACGATGAGCAATTTCACCAACGCTGGCCTTCAAATTAGCCACATATAGTTCAACTGCCCGCCCTTCTTCGTGGGCCGAACTCTCAAAGTCATAGCTTAAATTATCATTTTCAATTAACACTGCGCTTGCACCGCGAGCAATCGCATCAGGCACAAAACGAAGGGCATCGCCACGCGCCCCTGATAAGGCTATGAACAGATCCCCTTTCTTAATTTTTTGACTGTCAGACTGAATACCATGAATTTGGGCATTTAACGCTGCAGGCACGTCAGAAATACCTTTAAGCAAGCGTGACAAATCACAGCGGTAGCTTTTCATCGCTGGCATCATAGGCATTACCCCCGCCCACCTGATACGTTAGGGCCCGAATGTTTCGCAGCTTGAATAGGCAGGGACTGACTCGGCTCAACGCTTAACAAGCGCATCGTACCATCGACAACTCGAGAAAAAACTGGCGCCGCGACCTCACCGCCGTAGTATTCCGCACCAGACGGCGCATCGACCACAACGACTACGGCGATATGCGGATCATCTATCGGCGCCAAACCGGCAAAAATCGCTTTATACTCATCCTGTTTGTACCCACCCCGGCCAACTCGATGTACCGTGCCGGTTTTACCACCAACCTCATACATAGCAACGCGCGCGCGACGACCACTGCCTTTGGCGACCACTTTTCGCATCGCTGTACGTAAGGCATCAGACACCTCCTCAGAAATAACCCGCTCAGGCACTTCAGCCTGTTCTTTTTTAATGAGGCTTAGCGGGTATTTCAAACCACCATTGCCAAGTATCATATATGCCTGTGCCAACTGCAGTGCATTTACGTGCAAGCCATAACCATAAGACATTGCGGCAATTTCAATACTACGATTTGCACTTAAATCGGGTAAATGACCAATGCTCTCACCTGGAAATCCAATGCCTGTCCCCTGGCCAAGTCCAAGGCGATAAAACATATCCCACATCGCATCTGCCTCGAGAGACAGCGCGATCTTGCTAACGCCGACATTACTAGACTTGGCAATAACATCGCTTAAGTCAATACGGCCGTAATTACGCGCATCTCGAATCGTCTTTCTCCCCAAACGTAAATAACCAGGAGAGGTGTCCAGAACACTACCTAACGTATATCTCTTAGATTCCAAAGCAGCCGACAAGGTCGCTAGCTTCATGGTAGAGCCCGGCTCAAAGACATCGGTTATTGCTCTGTTTCTTAGCGATGCAACCGCTAAGCCACGCCGATTATTCGGGTTATAAGATGGCTGATTAACCATGGCTAAGACTTCGCCTGTTTTCACATCGAGCACAACGGCAGAGCCAGATTTAGCCTTATGCGCTTCGACCACAGCCTTCATTTCTCTATAGGCCAAATACTGAATTCGCATATCCAGAGATAGCTGAATATCTTTCCCGGGCTCAGCAAACTCAATCACACCTAAATCTTTGACCACCTTACCCGTGCGATTCTTCATTACGCGCCGCTTACCTTCATGACCGGTTAACCAATCATCATAAGAAAGCTCCAAACCCTCACGGCCACGCTCGTCAATATCTGCAAATCCGACAACATGCGCGGCGACTTCGCCGGCGGGGTAGAAACGCTTATATTCTCGACGGCTATAAACCCCCTCTAGATTCAGTCGCAATACCTGTGCAACTTTTTCGGGTGACAGCTTGCGCTTAAGATAAACAAACTGCTTATCGATATTCGCAAGCAGTTTCGCCTCTAGATTGCTCCGATCAACATCGAGTGTTTTAGCCAGAACAGTGAAAGTAGATGCCGTCATATTCATTTGCTGCGGGTTTGCATAAACTGTTTCAACGGCCGCACTGATGGCTAACGGCTCACCATTACGGTCACTAATCAAACCCCGATGCGCATCGAGTCTCTCAAACCGAATTGCGCGAGCATCCCCCTGATTGGATAAAAAACCCTGCTCCAGTACATGCAACTGCACCGCTCGGTAGAATAGGGCCAGTACACAGCAGAATAATGCACCCAGCACAAGCCAATAACGCCATGCAGCACCTACCTTGACTGTTGTTTGACTTGCTCGCTGTCCTCGCATACCTATCGTATCAGCTCAATTTCAGCGACTTCAGGCAGCACCATGCGCAAATCGCCTACCGCTACATTTTCGATATGACTAGGCGCACTCATCGTGCCCTGCTCTAACAGAAGCTTGGCCCATTCCAACTGCAACTGATCATTGCGGTCTAACAAAAGCGCCTGCTCTGTAAACAGTTGCCGAGATAAGTGCGAGGAATACACAACACCAATTGCAGACATCATTAATACCGACAAAAGCATTAAAGTTAGCACCAGCTCTTTGAAAGAAATCATGCTCGCGAGAACTGCTAAGCGATCGAAGATGGCTCGAAATATTCCCACACTAGCGTCTAGCGGCGACGAAACACGCTTACTGGAAGCTGACGCCACCGAGTCTAGTTTTACCTTGTTCAAACTATGCATCCGACACTTTCTCCAATATTCTCATCACAGCGCTTCTGGCTCTTACGTTATTAGAGACTTCCTCCTCACTCGGCTTTACGGGCTTACTGCGCGCCTTAAATGGCCTCACGATATCTTTTTCTAATACAGGCACTCCTGGTGGCGGCTCATCACCTCTTGCTTTCATTTTCATAAAGCGCTTCACCATACGATCCTCTAAAGAATGAAAGCTTATGACCACAAGCTTTCCGCCCAGTGAAAGTGCCTGACTGGCCTTCTCTAGAAATATTTCTAAATCGCCTAGCTCATTATTTACCGCGATTCGAATCGCCTGAAAAACTCGAGTAGCCGGATGCTTGTGCTTTTCCCATGCAGGATTAGCTTCTGCCGCGACCGTCGCCAGGTGTTTTGTTGTTAAAAAAGGTCTAAGTTGGCGTTCGGAGATAAGCGCTCGAGCGATGCGCTTGGCAAAACGTTCCTCACCATATTCACGCAATACGCGCACCAGTTCTGCTTCCGTAACGCCTGCAATCCAATCAGCGGCGCTCTCTCCAGTCGTTGTATCCATGCGCATATCTAGGGGGCCATCATGCATAAAACTAAACCCACGCCCTGCATCATCTAGCTGCGGCGATGAAACGCCTAAGTCAGCTAATATGCCATCAACACCATCCCAGGCCAGGCGTGCTAAGATGCTATCTAAATCTGAAAAAGAACCGTGTTCAGCCGTAAAGCGCGAATCTTTTTGCTGCACAATTTGAGCGACTTCTATCGCGACCAAGTCTTTGTCAACGCCTATTAAACGCGCATTCTCGCCCAGCTTCGACAAGAGCAATCGACTGTGACCACCGCGGCCAAAGGTAGCATCAACGTAACGACCAGAGGGTGAGCCAATAAGCGCAGAAACTGCCTCGTTTAACAGGACGGTTTCATGGGTATAAGTCGTCATGACTAAAAGGACAGGTTTTTCAGTTCATCCGGAATGTCGTCACCGACGTCCGAATCATCCAAGCAAGCAAACCAGCGCTCCTCGCTCCACAGCTCGAACTTACTGCCTTGTCCGACGAGCATGGTCTTCTTCTCCAACCCAGCATAATCACGCAAAGTCGACGACAATAAAATGCGGCCATTGCCATCCATTTCTAAAGGTGTTGCATACCCAATCAAGAGACGCTGAAAGCGCCGAGCGGCTTTGTTAAACGTTGGGAGTTTTTCGATATTAGGGAGGATTTCAAGCCACTTTGTTTCTGGGTAAACCAACAAGCAACGCTCTTCGGTATGCGCAGTCACAACAACACGCCCACCACAAAAAGACGAGAGCGACTCCCGAATTTTGGTCGGTATTGCCATGCGACCTTTCGCATCCATGTTGATTGCGTGACTGCCTAGAAACACGTATTACCCTCAAAACCCCATTTATGAGCAGAAAATATCCATTTCTACCCACTTTTTTCTACTTTTCACCACTATAGGAATTCAGACAGGGTAAATCAAGCAACAACGCACGCCGAAAACGCGCGTAATTGCTAGGTTTCATCAAATCTTATTTGAGAAAAAAAATTTAGAGGGAAAGAAATATTTATATATCAAAGCTCTTAAATCAAAAAGCTAGAAAGTACTTTAAGTTTAAGAATGATTATTTATTTTAAGATTATTTTTGATGCCAAAAAAAGAAGAAGAAGAAAGAGTTTGCCGATAAGCCGGGTTCTGTCATGGACAGTCATTCATCTAGGCCAGTCGTCACCAACAGGCTCAAGCAACCTACCCAAATCCAGCACGAGCCGCACTATTAGATTTCTATTTGGTCTTGCTCCGAGTGGGGTTTACCATCGCCACGAGCTGTTACCAGTCGCGCGGTGCGCTCTTACCGCACCTTTTCACCCTTACCTTCCTGAACTTACCAGGCTGGCGGTACACTTTCTGCTGCACTTTCCGTAGGCTCACGCCCCCCAGGTATTACCTGGCACTCTGCTCTTCGGAGCCCGGACTTTCCTCTTCGTTTAACGAAGCGACTGCCTGGCAAACTCAATATGGAAAATAAAGGCAGATGAGAAAAAGATCAAGCAAAAGCTGAGAAAATAACCGATTAATCGCGTACACGCGTGAGACTCACTGACCCAGATGAACGCAGCTGGGAGATATAACCACTGCCGATTGTTCGCCCATTGTCAAAAGGATCCGCATCAACTGTTGCGGTCAACTCAATGTAACGCTCAAAACGATACTCAATCGAATCGACGCCCGAATCAATCAGTTGCAAGGTTTGTTCTACGCGACTCGACTGATATGAAGTGGCATCATCTGCGCTTTCGCCACCTACGAAGACTTCGACCAACCTAACCCCCTCATCCACCAACGCATTCGCATTGAAATTAGTAAAGGCTTCATCAAGAGGCAGACGATCAAGGGTGCTCACCTCAAACGCATCACCGACGCGCTGCCTAATATCCGATGCCCAACTTTCAACCTCCTGGGTCAATGCAAAATCTAGCGCCTGGGCTACATCATCAATGTCATCCACCCCAACTTCGATACGCGTACGAAAGGGCAAACGCTCAAAGCCGTCATCGACTTCTAATCCTGCTGAAGGCGCGCCAACTGCATTGAGAATTTCCTCAGCACTTTCACCTGCGACAGCTGATACCGATTCCAAAGCCCCTTCAGACAAAAGCTCTACTGCAAAGACCCGAATAGAACATAGGCAAACAAAAATACACAACAGTAAGCGCCACATACCGTTCTTATTTATATACAGACCCCGAGTTCTGCTCATATTGTTACCCAGATTAGCTACCGGAGAATGACCGGTTACACATTTGCTTGCCATGTGTATATTTTGATCAATTTCACACTAATTTACAATGCTATTGTCGAAGCGCAACCGCTTCATTATAAACTTCGCGTTTATTTATTCCGGTATAATCGGCTATCAACGCCGCCGCTTTCTTAGGTGGCAATTCTTGCAATAAACTCTTCAGTAAAGTTCGCTGGCTATCACTCAAACTTGAGGGTTTTAGTTGCGCTCCTCCCTCAATCATTAAAACAAACTCGCCTTTTTGCTGCATCAAATCTGATTCGACAATACTCAAGACCTCGTTAACTGGCCCCGTTAAATATGTTTCAAAACGTTTTGTAATCTCTCTCGCCAATGCCATTTGCCTATCAGCGAATAGCTCTGCACACAAGCGCAACGTTTCCAAAATACGATGAGGCGACTCATAAAAAATCATTGTTCTTGTTTCGCTAATCAATCGCTCTAACTCCGCTTTTTTTGCGCCTGTCTTATGAGGCAAAAAGCCCTCAAATGAAAAGCGCGCGGAAGAAAGACCGGACACACTTAACGCTGCAACCAAAGCACAAGCGCCTGGCACGGGTATACATCGCACACCAGACGCCTTTGCTTGTTTCACCAGAAAATATCCAGGGTCTGAGATAAGGGGCGTGCCGGCGTCAGAAATTAAAGCCATAGAGCCACCCGCTGAAACTTTATCAATCAGTATCTGCGACTTTTGCCTTTCATTGTGCTCATGCAAAGAAACCATTGGCGTATCGATATCTAGCTGCTCTAACAAACGACGGCTCATGCGCGTGTCTTCCGCAGCAATAAAATCTACTTCACTCAAAACATCAATCGCTCGTCGCGTGATATCACGCATATTACCAATTGGTGTTGCCACAATATAAATCGCACTTTCCAATTTAAAGCCCCTCACTATAGAATGCACGTATGATAACAGTCGTCGGCAACCACTCTAAAGCTAAACTCATGAAAAAACTCAAGTATGTTTGCATTATTGTATGGTCTATTTTGTTATCCGCTTGCGCTAATAACCCCGAATTAGAAATAGTAGAGGACGTAACAAGTACCAAGCCCTCGACCTCAGGCCAAAGCCTTCTGAGACTAGCCGATCAAGCTAAGTCAATCTCAGAACAAACCTCACTGCGCCTGCAAGCGGCCGAACTTTTATATGAAAACGAACTTGAAGCACAGGCGTATGCTGCATTACTTTCTATTCCCATCGACTCAATGACGAACGAACAACGAAACCGTTATTATGATCTTTCGCTTGATATTGCTCTCGATTACGGTGACATAGCAACCATCACTAACTTACTGTCTAACTTTAGCACTAACGAACTACTTCAGACTTCAATTGAACAGCAACAGCGACGTATTAGCCAGCGTAAGCGGGCACTAGAGACGATTAATCAACCATTACAAGCCGCTATAACACTCAGCGAGCACAGCACCCTTTTTTCGCTAGATGATACCCCGCGCATAAACGAAGAAGTTTGGCTACTGCTACGTCAAAGTCCACGCGAAATACTCGCCGAATATCAATACCAGGGCAGAAACCAAGATGTCATTGCCTGGTTAGAACTCGCGCGCAGCATGAAACTACAACAAAGCAGCCTAGATGAGCAGTATGAAGCACTGATCATTTGGCGCGAAAGATGGCCCGCACACCCTGCGACTCAGGCTTTGCCACTTGAGCTGGAACTTCTCAACCGATTACCCAATACAACGCCTGAAAAAGTTATTCTGGCTCTCCCTCTTAGCGGTCGGCTTGAGCGAGCAGGTAGCGCGATACGGGATGGTTTTTTAACCCAGCACTTTGCAAAAGCGCCTTACTCAACCAGCTTAAATATCGAACTATTTGACACGCAAAAACAATCATTAGACGTGCTTTACCAAAAAGCAGCCAGCGAGCGAACGCTAATCGTCGGTCCACTTTCGAAAAACCTGGTCGATAAAATAAATGAAGGTTACGAGAAATCTGCCCCCATTCTCGCCTTAAACCAGCCAACAGCAACAATCTCAGGCAATGACAATTTATATATTTTTAGCCTCAACCCAGAGGACGAAATCACGCAAATCGTCAAAAATATTTCAAAGAATAATCAACAACGGGTTGCAATCTTAGCGCCCAGAAATGCCAGAGGAGAGCGTTTAACCAAGAGCTTTACTGAACAATTCAAGACACTAGGTGGGAACGTTCTCGAAACAAGCTTTTATAAAAATGACCAGGCGCTCAGTAACGCAGTAGCAGATCTTGTCGCGACGTCGCAAAGTAAAAATCGAGCAAAAAATCTGCGCCAGATCACCGGACTGAATCTCGAATCTGAACCGCGGAGACGCAAAGATCTCGATGCCATATTTATGATTGCCAACGCCAAAACAAGCAAACAGGTAAAGCCACTATTAGCGTTTAACTTTGCTAAAGATATTCCTGTATATGCGATGCAACAGGCGAACGACCCCTACAACACAAACGATAATAACGACCTAAACGGTATACAGTTTATTGAGATGCCATGGGTTCTCAATAAAAGTAATACGCTCAAGCAGCAAGTGGATACTTACCAACCAAACTTAGCAAAAGCTTACAGTAGGTTTTTTGCGCTAGGAGCAGACGCGTACACATTAGCCCCTCGCTTAAGTTTGTTACGCAAAATCCCGACAGCTCATATACCTGGCCTCACGGGCTTACTGAGTATCTCAGATGAGGGCCAAGTAATACGCGAGCTACAATGGGTAGAGTTTAAACGCGGTAAACCCTCAATAATTTATTGAAAGGATTGTGCATGCACCAGCTAAAAGGACTTAGCTATGAAAATAAGGCAAGACGTTTTTTAAACCGACAAGGCCTCATATTCATCGACCGAAATTACCATTGCCGAATGGGTGAAATCGACCTAATCATGGAGGATGCTGATACAATTGTATTTATTGAAGTAAGGTACAGGAAGTCGGAATTATTTGGCGGCGCCATGGCGAGCGTCACGCCTAAAAAACAACAACGTGTAATTAAAGCAGCGCAGCACTATTTGAACGAAAAAAAATTTTGGCATCGTAATATACGTTTCGACGTTGTCGCCTTCTCTCAGAATTCGATGGACTGGCTGCGCAACGCATTTACTATCTAGGGCATTAAATGAGCGAACTCCCTCCTATTCCTAACTACCTATGCGAGGCTGTCGATGACTTTGCAGCAAGCATAGAATACTTGGTCGAACCCATCGAACGAGCTTGTCAGATCGTCACACAAACACTTTTGAACGATGGCAAAGTACTGGTCTGCGGCAACGGATACGCATCACCCATTGCAGGCTTGTTGACCACTTGCCTAATGCACCAACAAGAGTTTGAACGCCCTAGTCTACCAGCAATCAATCTATCTGCTGATTCATCAACTATTTCGGCTATCGCGAAAGATGGCAACTACCATAATGTTTTTGCTAAACAGATACGTGCGATGGGCAACCCTGGAGACTGCCTTATCGTACTATCAATAGACGGAAACTGCGGAAACATCGTACAAGCGGCGCAAACTGCACATGAAAAGAATATTCATGTCATCGCAATCAACGGATTCGAAAACGGAAAAATATCAGATCTGAAACTCGAAGACGATATAGAGATAGCCCTCAAAGCTAATTCAACAGCGCGCGCTACCGAGGCAATGCTTATAACAAGCAATGCGCTTTGTAACCAGATAGAAACCGAGTTGTTCGGCGTTACTTAGCAGCAAGACAAGCTACTAAATGAGCTATAAAGCCCTCAACAACAATCTACTTAACAATTTTCAAGGACGGCTTCGCAGCACTACTTGAGGCAGGTGTTGTGTCACTCGCCGTCGTCAAGGCGGGACGAGGCTTTTCGTCAAGTGGCGGCGGCTCAGGAGCACCCGGCTCTGCACCGAACACCATACCTTGTCCGTTTTCTTTTGCGTAGATCGCCATAATAGCCACAACAGGGATATACACTTCCATGGGAACGCCGCCAAAACGGGCCTTGAACTCTACCGCTTCATCTTCGATTAACAGGTCATTTACAGCGCCAGGACTCACATTTAAAATAATTTGTCCATTTGTGACATAGTCATCAGGCACACTCACACCTTGAATTCCAGCATCAACAACAAGATATGGCGTCATGTCATTATCGACAATCCACTCATTTAATGCTCGAACTAGATATGGCCTACTCGGCGTCATGCCTCCCCCTAAGCGAAAATGCGTTCGTTATAACGTATATGAGATGCGCGCTATACATGCATCTCGACTTCAATTTCAGATAAGCTCTCTTTGAACGCCTCTCGCTCAAAGATACGTTCCATGTAAGTTAGGATTGGTTTTGCGGCGGGCTCCACCAGTTCAATACCCAGTACAGGTAAGCGCCATAGAATGGCGGCGACGCAACAATCTACAATCGTAAACTCATCACTCATAAAGTAAGGCTTTTCGGCAAATATTGGCGCTGTCGCTAACAAACTTTCTTTAAACTCTTTACGCTTCGCGTTTGCATCTTTTGCATCCGGATCAGCAATGATCGCATCAACTAGCGTCGCCCAATCCTTTTTTATGCGATACATCATCAGACGGCTCTGCGCACGCGCCACTGGGTAAACAGGCAGAAGCGGGGGATGAGGAAAACGCTCATCCAAATATTCCATCATGATATCCGCTTCGTACAAAACTAAATCACGATCTACCAGCGTGGGTAATTCATTGTAAGGGTTATGGTCAGATAACTCCGCCGGCTTGTTTGCTGGGTCAACATCTTGAACCTCTACAGCCACTCCTTTTTCTGCCAATACAATGCGCACACGATGACTATAATGGCTCGCGCCGTCAGAATAAAACGTCATTGAAGACCGCTTGGTCACAACGCCCATAAAATTACCTCATAAATCTGTGGTGCTAGGACAAAACCTAGGAAAGGAGAGAGATTATACACAAACATTTCA
>CAJWAD010000012.1 GCA_913020245.1 uncultured Oleiphilus sp. | reverse complement strand
TCTAGGCGAGGCGTGACAAAGCGTCCATTTACGATAGTCGCCTGCGTTTCAAGCTCGACTGAAGCACCAGTTGGCGTAAGTCCTGTCACTAAAATTGACACCACTTGCCCGTCTTCGACTGTCGCGGTCGTGCCATCCAATGCATCAAACACATCGCCAGACAATGTTACTTGGCTCGCTTCGGCTACGCCGTCGCTGGCATCAATGCTGTCTTTGCTTGCATCGGTGGTGGAATAAATCGCATCGCCATCAAACTGCAAATTCAAATTCGCAATTTGATCAATAAAGCCAGCCTCTATGGACTCAGCAATGTTGCCCGCCAGGTCAACCACTTGCGCCGATATAGTGAGCGGGCCGTCTATAAAACCGAGGGCGAGAAGATCGAGCGGTTGGCTGGAGAAATTTGTCGTCTCTACGGGAATTTCAAATTGATATTTTTTAGGTGTTTGCCCCGAACCAACCCCATCAATCGCGACGCTTATGATTTGCTGATCCTCAATACTCTGGGCATTTGGAATGTTGTTAATGGTCGCCGACACATCAAAATCAATCACTACGGCATCGAGTTCGGTCGCACTCAACTCCGCCCCACCGCGCACGGTTGCGTTTAAACTCGCGACGGTATCTTTGAATGTTACGGCTTCAGTCGTGGCAATGTTACCCGCAACGTCTTGCACTTCTAGAATTATCTCGACCGCACCTTCGGCAAGCTGGTTAAATACCGAGACGGGGATCGACAGTTCTTGGCTAGCACTGCTCGCATTGATCGTGCCAGAGACCTGATTGGCAAGCGAATCAACCAATGTATAACGAACTTCTGCCGGCTGTTGCGGCCCAACCTCTACGTTCGATATTTCCGTCGTCAGCGCAACCTGACCGGAGTCAACTTCAACTTTGTTATAAACCGTGTCGGTAAATGTGGCCTGAATCCCTGCAAGCGTGTCTTTAATTGCTGCATCACTGGCCGTGATAATTTCACCAGTTCTATCCAGTACCGCAGCAATCACCGTTAAATCGCCTTCCGCTAAAGCAGATATATCTAAGTTATCTACGCGGTAAGTTCCACCATTAATCTGCGTACTCACGGTTAAATCAGCAGTGGTTGGATCTGAATCCTGAATCGTAAGTTCGATAAGTTGTGATGGCTCAACGCCTGAAACGGCCCCTGAAATTGAGATGAGTCGCTCGCCGACCTCCGCGGCATTGTAATACTCGCCCGCATTAGTATGTTCGAATTGCACATCGATGGCAGCATTAAGGACGATGTCATTGCTCGACACGTCCGAGTCACCGCCATTGCCCAAATCTAGAGGCGTTGTCCGACTGGTGTAACCAACGCTCACTTCCTGCGCAGGCAGCGCATCTGGAAACTGAATAAATTGCGCAAGCGCAGCGCTATCGTTTGCTAAAACAGGCGATTGGTTCTGTGGATTTATAGGCTGTGCATCGTCGGACAAGCGATAATTTTGCAGTGATTCAATAACCACCTCAGGGCGCCCGGCAATATTAACTATCGGGAATCCCTCTTCATTCACTGACAAGCTATATTGGCCAGGCTGAAGAATTTCAATCGTGTCATCAATGGCGCTCTCATCGACAAGCAGTTGCAGCAAGCCGTTCGCGTTTAACAACCAAAGATCACCGTCGATTACGAGGTAATAAATAACATTATCTGTACTCATAAAGGTAACTCACACAACACCAGCGTTACGAAGAAGAGCAATTGCCTACCCCACCAATTATCTCGAATAAACCCATTTTGATAAAGAGATGACGCTTAAAACTGAGAACCTTGGCTGGATCAGGCTTAGTTCTTTGCCAACTTACCTGCAGATTTTATACCTAAATGCCTACGAAGTCGGGCGAAAGCTGGGCAAGCCGTTCAAATAATACAATTTTTTACTTTACTAATAGGCTTATTTGAAGCCCTGCCAACCACTTTTGTCAAAAATATGAACCTGCCTTATTCGTTAGTCGCCCACAGATGGGCACATTTGTTTAACTCAAGACAAAATAAACGGATGCCTGCTTGACGAACACTGAAGAACCTATTTAAAGTCATCGGCACTTTGTAATGACAAAAGGCAGCGCTTTTATGCGAAAAAATGCATGTTTACTGATGGTATCCCTCCTTGTTTTAGCAAGCTGTAGCGATGACGAAGTACTGACGTTTGAGAGAGTTGGGGCGGACAAAGATGAACATGGCTGCATAGGTTCGGCCGGATACGCTTGGTGCGCCAAAACCGAGCAATGCGAACGGCCTTGGGAATTAGCTGAAAAAGTAAGCGTAGAGAACACAAAAGAGGCTTTTGAAGCCTACTGCAACGAAGGTTAGAGACACCGTTTATCTCAATTTTAATCTGATAGGGAGTAAACCATGCCGAGCATCACATCGCTGGTGGCGTTGGTCATCTTTGTTATTGTCATCGCCCTTGCTCTTTACTCAATCAAATCAGAAATTACTGAGTGGTCGAATAATAATAAACAACCAGAAAACGAGTTATTTGTTGTATTGATTGAGAAAGACATGCGGACAAAAACAATCGAGCGAACAAAAAAAGCAGAGCAAATTAATAATCGTACGAATTCAATGAGTGCGCAAAAAACTACCAACACCCTTGTTTTTAAAGAAAAAACGAGTAATTCAACCCAAGCGTTCACCGTCAAAAATTCAATCTTTATGCGTTTCAATGAGGGGGACACAGGCACGCTTCGACACCAAGGCACACGTTTTCTCAGTTTTGAACCAGACAAAGAACCCTAAGTATTATTATGTCCATGCAGTAGTTGATCAACTGAACTATTCGCAACAGGCAGTCACGCACACGCGTTAATTTAAGCAGCTCTTAGCCTGCAGATGGAGCGTCCTACGACGTTACAAAAAGGGGGATCGTCATTTGCGCTTGCCAAACCGCAGATCAAAGCGCTGGTTTGGCAAACACCAATGTTAACGCTTAAAGCGTATTGATGCGTTAAAAGTACTGCGCCTTAAAACGCGCGATGGGTTTCTTTTCGCCGTTGAGCAAGGTCATATTATGTTCATGAATGGAGAAATAACCGGCATCTTCGAGAACTTTTACAAAAGCAGACTCGGTTTCCATGCCACTCATACAGGCCTTACGCGTTGCCGCAATAGGACCGAATTTGATGCGGTTACCCGACGCTTCAAAAGTGCCCATGATTTGGTTACAACCAGCAAAACCCTTGACAGACTTATCGTTGTCGTTCATCTGAACGTATGCTTCACGCGCCTGATTTTCGGCCATAACAACCTCTTCGCCACCGATACTTAATAATTTCCAGTAAGTATTGGTAAGGGTCGCAAGCGGGTTAACTGATACCACTGCGAGTCCGGTGTCAGGTGTTGTCAAGGTTGCTGACTTTTTGCCATGACCGACCATGGACAGCTTTATTTTGATCGCATCATCGGCACTTTTAAACGGGTCAAACGCCTCAGTAGACGTCATCAACAGTTTATCTGCCATCATAACCTTCGCCCGTAAACTGTATGCCATTTTTGGCTGTATCGCATTCGGATCATAGTTAAGCGAAAACGCATATGGTGGCGCGCCTTCTATGGTTTGCTTTTGTTCAGACAGCACCGTCGATGCCACATCCATTTTTGATACATCCTCAAGCGTTACCTGGAGCTCTGCACCGGGAGGGAGGAGCTTCTTTTCTAAATAATACACCTCGCCACTCAATTGCATTTGCTTAACCTCTGCTTCGGCTGGCGATGCTGAATCACTTTCATTACAACCCCAAAGACTCAGCCCTACAACTGCACAAACTAATACTCTTAACACTTACTCTTCTCCTTTAAATGTGCTGCCCTGGCAAATCAGACAACATAAACCAGCAAACCATTACCACCGATGCCTGAACGAATTTCAGACCCGACAAACACTACAAGCCGCAACAAACAGATTAATATGATTTTGAGCCCGATTATATAAGCTATTTAACATGAGTAAATGATTGATTTAGTCAATCAATCAGGGAGAGTGCCATACATAACAGAGACACGCCGCTAATCTGATTCGAAACGCACACAGACATGCAAAGGGCTGCTTGTATTGCGCTCTATATTGCATAAATGACCAATCAGTGAATCTGTTAACATCGTCGACTTTGGTAGTAGTAATATTCCCGCACCACTGTATACGTCTTGGTCGAGTATCATTCCCGTTCGCAGAGAAAAAAGTGGCAACATGGTCACGGTCTGCTGCTTCGTCGTATCTAATATAAGGGGTATCGAGCTCAACGTCGGAAATAATGTCGTATCGTAGCGTTGCTCGAACTCTTGCAGCGCTTGCAAAGCTGCATCATGCGATATTTCTTCACCCGTTGCTTTACCAAACCGAAGCTCTCCATAGTCAATGATAATTGCCAAGATGGTGCCCAATCGACTTATTTCTCCCGCCTTCAATCCGTTCGGATAACCGCTTCCATCAAGATATTCCTTTTGCTCAAAGATAACTTGCGCCACATACTGAAAACCTGAGTAAGACATTAGTGCGCACGCACCATGCGCCGGATACTCTTGATATTGTGCTAATTGCGCCTCATTTAATTGTTGGTATGGCAGATCGAGAATTGAATCACGAAGTCCAACCTTTCCCACACCATGCAGGCGCGCAGCTAAACACAAAGTGTCTCGCTCACTTTCAGTTAAATCGACTAAAGCGGAAAACTGCTGTGCGATATGTTCTAATTTAAGCCCGAACTCGCGCTCACCCTTGTGGCGTATATCAAGCAAATTTAATAATACTTGCTCAGTGACCTGATAATTATCCGCAAGCTTTTGCGTCACATCATTTGCATGCGCTTGAATGGCGTCCGACTTTTCCGTGCTGTCCTTCAGCGTTTCGAGAAGCGCCTCGTTATCTGCTTTAAAACGCTTCAGAACGGAACTTCGTAATCTATTTTTATTCGTTTGCCCCAATGCACTTTCTATCAGCGCGATCAACGCCTCACTGTCCCAAGGTTTTGAGATATAACCGAAAATGCCGACATCATTAATGGTTTTTATGGTCGATGCCATATCAGAATAACCAGTAATCATTATCCGCTCCGTGAGCGGTAACATTTTTTTTGCTAAAAATAAAAACTCTGCACCGCCCATCCCAGGCATCCGCATATCACTGATTACTAAATCGACTGACTCTTCGTTAAGAAGCGCTAAGCCCTCTTCACCTGATAGGGCATACCTAACGTCATAGGCAGAATTTCTAAATAATCGTTTTAGTGAATTTAAAACGCTCTGTTCATCATCAACAATTAGAATCCGCTTTTTCATAAGAGCCTCTATTTTCAAGTAATGCTAACGTCGCACCGGCATGAATTTTATTTTGCCGTTGTTAAGTTCTAGACAATATACGTAAACTGCGCAAGGATAAGGTGGTTGGCACTTTGATTTTCGCTACCCGGTGCTGTGGATAAACGACAAGGCCAAGCCGCAACAACATTCTATATTTGTGCTCATCGCTGCGTTCCCTCACTAACGCAGCCTGACGTGTATCGATAATAGTAGCGTCAGATAGGATGTTCAGCGCAGGCCGTACATGGGCTATGTTACTTTGCTGTGAAAGGACCCACTAAATGCCAGTCAAACGTTTGTGTTGTTCAAAGCACCTGTTTTACAAAACAATGCCTCGCACTTGGTTTGTCGTGATAACCGGGGTAATTTGCCTTTACAGCTGTCTAGTCAATGCAGATACACCAACGCATGACATCCGTACATATTCAATTTATTTAGATGCCGACCAGACGAACAATACCTGGTCGGGAAATTCAATCGAGTTAGGTATTCGCGCCGCCTTTAGCGAGGTTAACTGGAAACTGGGTAAGCGCGATGTAACGCTTGTTGTAAAAGATCATCATGGCAATACCGCGCGTAGCCAATATCATTTAGACCAATTATTAGAGGATGATCGCGCCCTCGCGCTATTCGGAGGCATGCATTCACCGCCCTTGTTGGCCGCACGAGACACCCTTAACAAAAACGGAGTATTAACATTCGTCCCATGGGCGGCTGCCACACCCATTACACGGGGTAATAAAGATAATAATTGGATTTTTCGCTTGTCGCTAGACGATAGTAAAGCGGGTGCAGTCATCATAAATGACCTGATAAATTCCTCAGCGCTGAAAAAGCCTTTTTTGTTACTCGAAGAGACGGGCTGGGGAAAAGCCAATAAAAAAACAATGGAACAAAGGTTGGTAGAACTTAATATCGAACCAGTAGGAACCAAGTTCTTTCAATGGGGGCTCGGCCAAAACGAGGCGCAACACATTTTAAATGTTGCCATGAGGCAAGGTGCTGACAGTTTTGTATTGGTCGCCAACGCACCTGAAGGTATTACATTTGCGAAGGCCATGCTGTCGCTCCCTCCCGAGGACAGAAAACCCATTCGCAGTCATTGGGGCATAACGGGTGGCAATTTTCCCGAAAGGGTTGGCGTTGAAAAACTAGCCCAGTTAGACCTGCGCTTTATTCAATCTGCATTTTCGTTTCTTGATGAACCCATGAACGAAACGGCGCGCGGTGCGCTCAATTCAGCCAGAAAGGTACGTAATCTCAAAAAACTGGAGGGCCGCGATATAAAAGCGCCGGCTGGCTTCATTCATGCATATGATATAACACGCATATTAATTACAGCCGCCAACGTGGCGACATTAAGTGGTGACATAAAGGCCGATAGGCTCGCCATTCGTCAGGCGCTAGAGGATCTAAATGTAAGCATTAATGGCCTAGTGAAAAACTATCAACGACCATTTTCTAATCCGGCATTAAAGGGAAATTTTGATGCGCATGAAGCGCTTAACCAAGAGGATTTCAGTATGGCTAAGTTCGATACGATGGGGAATATAAGACTCGTTAGACACAAAAATTAACGTTGAAAAGGAATTTTTGCAGTATGCGTTCAAGTTTTAAATCGACGCTTTTTAAAATTATCTCGGCGAAGCCACCAAAAACAGAGCGTTTACTCTCTCTCTTTTTAATACTCGTCATCTCGATCATGAGCGTGCTAATGCTGAGCGTAATGTCTGCTGGCCTCGAATCTGACCTGAATTCGCGTTACAAGGAATCTAACGCACAAAAAGCCATCAGCCTGACCGACCAAGTAGCCCGTTTCTTGAATGCACGCGTTCTTCAACTTGAAGCCCAAGCCAAGAGCCCGATCCTTAGACAAGCGGCCATGCAACCGAATCAAAGCATTGGTTTAGTTCGCGACTTCCTAGATAGCCAAACCATACTCGGTAACAACTACCCCCAGACAATTTATGATTTTAAAGGCGCTCTAATTTTTGATACGGCATCGGAGCAGTTCCCTGAGCACCAGTTCAAGTCGGTAGATGACCAACTATCGCGGCGCCTCAGCCGCTTGCTAAACGGCAGCCAATCACTTTTTATCGAGATTACGCCCGATAGCGCCTTTTGGGAAATCACCTTGCCTATTATGTATGGTCAGTCGATAGAGGGTGTCTTACTTACCTATATTCCAATCGATGAAATGGTGTCGGTTTTAAAACTTGATAACACGCTCGATGTCGCCATTCGGGCGACCACCTCAAACGGTAAAATCCTGTCTTGGGGCGTAAATAACGAGCAAAACTGGCAAGCCGTTCAAGCCCCACAAAACACTGTTAAAATGGCGTACGCAATTGATATGTCTTCGGTAGAAGATTCATTTAAAGGTGCCCGTAATCGTTTAGCCATTAGCATGTTAGTTATCGCCGCTCTGTCGATTGGTTTTGCCATTTTCGTGGGTCGTTGGTTTTTTGTTCGTCCGATGGAGGAGCTACAAAAATTTGCTTCTGCGTTAAGTGAAGGCAGCAACCAGTCACTCATGAATCGCAAATCGATGACAATCGAGATTCAAGAACTATCCGATCAAATACGTGAAATGGCAAAGAAAATATCGCATCGTGAAAAGTCTTTGATCAGGGCAAATGAAACACTCAAAAACAACCAAGACACGCTAGTTCACGCAGAAAAAATGGCGGGTTTAGGGCAAGTTACTGCGGGGGTTGCCCATGAAATAAATAACCCCATTGCGTTTATTATGAACAATCTAACGGTTCTGACTGAATACCACGCATTGCTAATTCAGTTGGTTAACGAGCTACTCGCGCTTCGCGATAAGCTGCCCGAAAATGCCAAATATGCGTTAGTAACTGAACTCACAGCAATCGAGGAGACCCTAAGCCGAGAAGATCTTGATTTTGTTTTAAATGATTTGGCGTGCTTGACCGACGAATCATTAGAAGGCTCAAGGCGTGTGCGCGATATCACGCTTGCCCTGAAAGGTTATTCATATGCGGGTGAGAGCAGCTCCAAAATTGATATCACCGAGGGCATTGAATCGACACTTAAAATGGTTTGGAATGAACTTAAATATAATTGTTCAATCCAAAAAAACTTTGCTGTTTTGCCCAAGGTTGAGTGCATTGGCAGTCAAATCAATCAAGTATTCATGAATTTATTTGTCAATGCGGCGCATGCCATGGAGGATAAATCAGGCGCATTAACGATTACCACATCATGTAATGATGAGTCAGTCATCATCGAGGTAAAAGACAACGGCTGTGGAATTCGAGAAAATAACTTGAAACATATTTTTGAACCCTTCTTCACAACCAAAGCGGTAGGAGAGGGAACTGGCCTTGGCATGTCAATTTGCTATGACATCATCAAAAAACATCATGGCTCTATCTCTGTTGAGAGCGAACTAGGCGTTGGCTCTGCCTTTACCATCACACTTCCGATCAAGGCGCACCCTGAAATTGATTTGCAAATTGCAAATTGAGCCTGTTTCTTTTTTTGCAAAATGCAATGCACAAACGCCTAATTTGCGAAAAATAAGCAGGGACTAACGAAAAACGATCCTTAATTTTTGGCACGTGACATGCAAACAATTCACTACGAGAAACATCAAAACGCAAAGGAAAACGCTAGTGAAAGGATCAATATTTATCGCGCTAAATGAAATGGTGGTGGAAAAATATGGGTTAGGCACTTGGCTCGACATTATAGATTATGCCGGCGTTGAAGGAATCTATACCAGCACTCAAAATTACGACGATTCGGAACTCACTGCACTTGTGGAAACAATATGCCTAGAACTCGCTGCACCGGCTGATCAAGTGGTACGGAACTTTGGCGAATACTTATTTGATTATCTGCACAAAGCGCATCCTGTTTTTGCTAACGCGCAACCCGACTTCTTTAGTTTTATTGATTCAATAGATGGGGTGATTCATGTCGAAGTACATAAACTAGACGAATCAGCTAACACGCCACATATCTCGGTCAAAAAAGTGGAGTCAGATGTAGCGATTTTGCAGTATCAATCCCCACGTAAACTCTGCCATTTAGCAGAAGGATTATTATTAGGCGCGGCGCGGCTCTACGGTATTAATATCGAGATTTCGCAGCCAAAGTGTATGCACGATGGCGAAGCGTCATGTGAATTACTGATCAGAAAAATTTGAGCATCAGATCATGAAGCCCTCTGGATCAAAGCCCACAACACCTAAAATAGAAGATTTGGAACGTGCGCTGGCTATGCAGAAAAAAGCACGCGAACAAGCAGAAAGTTTATTAGAAGACAAATCACGCGAGCTCTATTACAAAAACACCTCTTTACGCGACGCCCTTGAAAAACTAAACGAAAAACAGGCACAACTGCTCACAAATGAGAAACTCGCGACTGTTGGCCAGTTGGGGGCTAGCCTTGCCCACGAATTGAATAACCCTAATGCGTATATTCAAAACAATATTGTGGTTTTGGAAGAATATATTAATCAATTAGCCACCGGATTAGAAAGTGCCCTAAGCCTTCTGGTGCAAGCCCAAGGCGCGATTGATCATAGCGAGAAGCGACGAGCCATAACCGAAGGGATTGCGGAGATAAGACAAAACTCAGATCTCGACTATATTAAGAGGGATCTAACAAGTTTAATGCGCGAGAGCTTAGACGGTACGAAACGCATTAATAACATCGCGAATGGTTTACGTTTTTTTGCAAATCCGGATCTTTCCAAAAAACGAGCGCTTGATGTTAGCGAATGTGTTCACAATGCACGTCAGCTAATTCGCAGTAACGATCAGCTGGTAAATTTAAACTTTGAAACCGAAAAGCTTGAACTTATTCAGGGCATGCCGTTACTGCTGAGTCAGGCGATTGCCAATTTAATACAAAATGCAATTGAAGCCAGCACGACTGATCCGACGGTTATTATCAAAGCATATCGCGAGACAGACACGATATTGATCGAAGTCATTGACCGAGGAAAGGGCATCATTGAAGAAAATATGACTAAAGCTTTTAAGGCCTTTTACTCAACAAAGCCAGGGCATAATGGTTTGGGTTTAGGCATGGCTAAACAAATTGTTGAACAACATGACGGTAATCTCTCGCTGCAGAATCTGAATCATCATGGTTTGTGCGCGCGTATTGCTGTCCCATTCAAGCCAATCATAGGTAAGTGAGAGGACTAAGTGATCGATTCATTAGACGCTGTAAAAGCTAATTTGCTGTTTGTTGATGATGAGAATAACGTCATCCAAACGTTAAAAAGATCCATGCGTAATACGGACTACCGAGTCTACTATGTTAATAGTGGCGCCGAAGCGCTGGCGTTAATGGAAGAACATGTCATCGATGTCGTGATTTCTGATATGAAAATGCCGGAAATGACGGGTGAAGAGCTGCTTCGTGAAATATCCATACGCTACCCCGAAACCATACGCATCGTACTGAGTGCCTTCTCCGAAGACGATCTCGTCATGAAAGCGATCAATGAAGGCCATATATGGGGGTTTATCCATAAACCTTGGAATGGTGCCGACCTCATACAAGCCATCGATCAGGCCGTATTCACACAACAAGTTGTGGCTGAACGCGCCTTACTTAAACGTACGCTTGCTCAGTATAAACGACAACAAAAAGAACAATTCCAGGGGTTCATCGGTAATTCCTCGGAAATGCAATCTGTGTATAGCGCCATCGAAAAAGCAGCCCCCAGCTCGGCCTCAGTAATGATAACGGGTGAAAGCGGCACGGGTAAGGAAGTGACTGCGCAGGCCCTGCATGATTTAAGTAACAATTCTGAAGGGCCGTTTGTCGCGATAAACTGTGCGGCCATACCCAGTGAACTGATGGAATCGGAAATTTTTGGTCATATCAAAGGTGCTTTTTCTGGTGCAGTCAGCAATCGGGATGGCGCAGCCACGCTCGCGCATGGCGGCACATTGTTTTTAGATGAGCTGGCAGAAATGGATATTAATCTGCAGTCTAAACTTCTTCGATTCATCCAAACAGGCACCTATCAGCGCGTGGGCGCCAGCCAAACTGAAAGCGCAGAGATACGCTTTATATGCGCCACAAACCAGGAGCCGCTTGACGCGATTAAAGCGAAAAAGCTTCGAGAAGATTTGTATTACCGATTAAACGTCATTTCAGTGCACCTTCCACCACTTAGAGAGCGTACAAATGATGCCTTAATACTAGCCGAATCATTCTTGAAAAAATTTACTGATCGCGAAGACAAAGCGATCGTTGGCTTCTCATCAGACGCTGAAAAGCTGGTCTTAAACTATGCGTGGCCAGGAAATGTCAGACAATTAGAGAATTCGATTCATAGCGCCGTCGTTATGTCGAGCGGGCCGCTTATTACGGATCAATGCATCGCCAACGCACTGCGAATTAAATTGGATAACCCCGAGTTAAAAGCACCGGCAGTGCAATCGTTATCATCAACAAATGCCCTCTCGAACGCGGCGGCAACGACCGTGACAAATACAACGGAAACGTTCACTAATAACGTGACGCTCCTGGAGAGAAAACAAGCGCATGAACCCGGCGTAAATCCGATTAACGAAGCAATATTGCCCCTCGCTCACCTAGAACAACTCGCTATCAAAAAAGCAATTGACCAATGCGAGGGTAATGTAGTGCGAGCCGCCGGTTTATTGCAGGTAAGCCCCTCAACTCTTTACAGAAAAATTCAGTCCTGGGAGAGCGCTTAGATACGTTTAAGTATGCAATCACGGCCTAACAAGACCTATCATACACAATTGCCTTCGGGTTCGGCCGTCGACTAACGTCGGCAGCGCCGAATGCCTCTCGCGTTAGTAATACAACCATACTTATTTCTTCTAAAAGCTGTTTAACCTCTCAAACTTATTTTCTTTATTATTTTCCAATTTAAGACTGGCCTAGTCCTTGCTCAACCTTCTCTAGAGATCATATTGACTAGGTTGTTAAACAGATGGCAAACACAAATACTGCACACGAAAATTTGCTATCTAGCTCTGCACAAAACGCAATCCCATGGATGATAATAAGTAAGTCACTGTTATTTATAATTTATTTTCTTATCTCTGTCATAACGGTTCGCTATTTAGGAACCGATCAATATGGTGTGTTCGTCATATGCAGGAGCATTGCCGACATTCTTATTTTGGTTTGCACTTTAGGAATGACGGCAGCCTACATTCGATTTATCCCAGAGCTAGTGGTGTTCAAAAACGTCGCCGGCATAAAGCGCCTAATAAGAAAAGCATTTCTTATTCAAACCATCGCACTGGGCATAGCAGGCATAGGGCTTTACCTTTCGCAAAATTTAATCGAACGACATTTTTCAATCGCATTCAATGGCGCGTTATTGTTCACGTTTATTTTGATGGTGTGTGAGTTATTCAAAACCAATATCAATTCGATTCTAACTGCTCTATACCAAACCAAACGCCTGGCCCTATTTTCGTCATTGAATGGCCTCATTTGGCTGGTAGGACTCGTTATCTTGTTAGAAAAGGACCGCTCTGTGGAATCGGTTCTCTCAGCGCAGTCATTTTCGTATGCCCTGATCTATTTCATTGCCGCCATCATTCTTGCTAAATACTTGTTTACCTTAAAGTGGCAGTCACCTGACAAAGCAATTGGTTATAAGCGCGTAATGAACCATTCTGGCTCTATCGCGCTGACAACAGTCGTGCGTCTGCTCCTTCTCAAGTATACGGAACTTTTTTTCTTGGGAGGCATGCAGGATGCAGCAACCGTGGGTTTGTATGATCTTGCGTTTTCGTTACCAATGATGGTCATTGTATTCATACCCGCTGCAATCCATGAACTTTTCGTATCCAGTTTTTCAGAAGCCTATGTTAAAAAATCGGATTGCCTTCCTGAATTGATACGCGCGCTTTACAAAATACTCATCGCTATCTCTATTCCAATAGCGGTCTACGGCTTTATGTTTTCAGGTGACTTACTTGTCGCCATTTATGGCTATGAGGTGGTCAGTGTTTATGAGCTAACGATGGCCTTCTGCCTGCTCCATGTATTACCGCTCATCTCGGTCCCGCTCTCTACTGCCATCCAAGCGAAAGAAAAAGTGATGTCACTATTTCCAATAATTGTTCTGCAATTACTCGTAAATATCATCCTAGATTATGTTTTTATCGTTAAGATGAATTTAGGCATTTGGGGCGCTTTTGTCGCATTACTTCTCACTTTTTTATTAACCATCCCTATTCGGCTCTATTTTGTCGCTCGCTTACTAGGTGGCATTTATTTCCCCAGTAGGTTCTTGATTCGTACGTTCTTTGCAACGCTTGCTGCCAGTTACCTTGTAAAAATAGTGTTTACACCAGAATCTGCCGTCTCTATCGGTGCATTCTTTTTTGTCTACCTCGGCGTAACTTTTGGGCTTTGTTTCAAATTGAGGTTATTCAGCGACGCTGACATCGCAGACTTTGACGTTTTTTTAGGTGGCAAAACACGCCGCGTATTAAAGAAACTGCGACGATTTATTGAGTCAGCAAAGCCCAACCATGATGCTTTAAACGCTAATAAGTAAGGAGAAGTAAAGATGAGTAAACTCAAGATCATGCTCGGGGGTGTACCATTTGGTTGCAACAATATTGGCGACGAAGCAATCCTAACGCAGGTCGTTCATATCGTTAAAGATATTGTTCCGATGGCAAGCCTAGTTGTGAGCACCGGTGATGCAAAGAACACGGCATCGTCGTTGAATGTTGAGACTTGTCCGTTGTACAGCGCTTTTTCACAGAATGAGGATAATCAATCATTTTTTAGCGCAATGAATACAGCCGATGTATTCATTTGGGCCGGCGCGACAGGCTTGTCGGATTATCCTGATGCGGCGCTCGATTGTCTTGATGAAGCTCAACAACGCGGGCTTAAAACAGTCGTTTTTTGTACAGGCATGAATGACACGTTTAATCCTGCGCATTTTAAGCTTGGCAATGGTCCTCGTCGAAAACTTTATCGTGTTTTGCATGGGGCAACATTCGGACAAATTGATCTGATCGCTCGCTATGAAACGGAAAAAGAATCCACCGTTCGGAAAAGACTAAAATCTGTGTTGGATGATTGCGATCTTGTTGTTAATAGAGATAGCCAAAGCCGACATCAACTGATGAAATCTAAGTTAAAAAAACCGCCGATTGTTGCCGCTGACCCTGCTATTACGCTTCCCCTTATACCCGTCAACGAAAAAATATGGGGACATAAACTGATGGCATTTCTCGAATCGAACGCTGTAAAAATCGGTGTGTGTGTGTCGTCTCAACAGCCTATTACACAACTTATTCAATTTGCTAATTGGCTCGATAAAATTGTCTTGCAACACAACGCCCAGATTATCTTCATTCCTATGAATCCGATCACCGACTATCAGGTAATGAGCGAAATTCAGATTGAAATGAAACAGCAAAATAGTGCATTAATTGCTGAAGGCTCAGTCGATCCCAGTGCGATCGCAGGACTTACTTCAAACATGGATATTGTGATTAGTAGCCGACTGCACTTACTGATCTTCGCCGCTATTAGCAATACGCTTTGCATCGGCATCGGAAGAGGGTCCAAAGTCAGTAATTTTCTATCCGAATTTGGCTATTGCACAGCCGGAACGACCGAAGATATTAACTTTGAGTACTTAAGCAAAGAGGTATCTAAGTTGCTGCAAAAGAAAAGTACTTTTTGCGAGATTGGCACATTAGTAAGGCAAGCAATGATTATGCGTCTCGATAAGGGTAAACAAGAACTGAAGTCTTGTTTAACTTTACGACAAGCACCAGAGGTAGACACACAATCTGTTTTTGGGCGGTAATCAAATGAAAACCAAGATGCATTTTCTCAAACACTATATATCGACCGATGCGCGGCAGACTTTGCGATCAATTATCTACACCCCACAACGATTCATCGACCTACTGATCAATTATTTCTATGATATAAAGTTCTACCTCAGACACTCGTCTACCCTGCAATTTTTTAATTCAGAGAAACAGTTAAATTCATGGATTGACGCGGACGCTCATAAGCTCGAAAAGGGGCTTGCTTTACCCCAGCCACGGTCGGGTTTCGGAGAGGGAGTAGCAACGCGTTTAGTTAGGGAAATTGATACTTTTATCAATAGATTTGGCGCATCTCGATCCGTCGACACCGCCATAATGATGCTCGGTGTATACCAGAAGTTCAACCTTGACCACGGTGTTTGCTATACACATCTTTTTGCCGATATCGATCGGCTTAAGAAACGAGTCAATTTAAATGAGGAGCTCGCGGGTTGCGACATAATATCGAAACGCGATTGGCTCGCTTCTGCCGAGCATGACTTAACAGATTTTTTTCGATCTCGGCGCAGTATCCGAGACTTCTCAGATTCGCCTGTTTTAAAAGTAGATATTGAAAAAGCGATCATGATGGCGATTAACACTCCAACCGTCTGCAATCGTCAAGCGGTCAAAGCCCATATTTTTTTAACTCCAGCAACCGTATCGGCTGTATTAAATTGCCAATCCGGTAATGGTGGCTTTGGCAATAGAGTTAAGGCTGTTGCCGTCATAACGGTAGACCGGCAATGCTTTTTTACGGCGGGGGAGCGTAACCAATGTTGGATCGATGGTGGTCTGTTTTCAATGTCATTCATCTATGCATTGCATTCTTTGGGTTTAGGCAGTTGCTGTCTAAACTGGTCTGCCACTAAACGGCAAGACCAGAAATTAAGACAAGTCATTGCTATCGAAGACAGTGAGGCGGTCATCATGATGGTTGCGATTGGTCATTTAAAAAATACCTTTAAAGTTGCAAAATCTGCACGTAAACCAGCGGAGGAGTTTTTGACATTTGAGAATATCAAGAAACCATAGTCTCGTTTTGCAGTGCATTTTGCGATTTGCGCAAATCGATCTTTTTCCTGAAGCTTTCTATACAAGCAATAATCTGACTTTTCTTATATTTATCATAAACATAAAAAAACCAGCAAAAAGATAATGATTGGTCAAGGACTTGCAATAATCTCTGGTACGAAAGATTCCCAGGTCAGGAATACACCATGGATCAGAGATATCAAAACTGTATTATCCAAGTTGTCAGGCGTTTTTCCCCAGATCATTGGGGGGCTAACGAGCAAACAGTATGGAGTACTGCAAAATGTTTGAACCGTAGCGGTATTCACACTGCCGTTTTTGCAACAAGCGCACTGTGCACGCCAGGGAGAGAAACCCGTGACGAAATCGAAATTAATAGATTTAACTACTTCTACCCCCAGATCGGCCTCAACAAACATAAATCCCGACAACTCGATCTGAAAGGTGGTAACCCTTATTCTGCCTCTCTGCTTCGTGCGTTATTAAAAACACCTTGTCGAGTGGTTCATTGCCATACGCATTCGCGGCTCGCCGCAGGAGTGCGCGTCATCGCGAAACTTAAAAATATTCCTTACATTGTATCGCTGAATAGTGGCGCCTTTGCGATGCCGCAGTCTGAACATGAAAATTTAACGACCGCACGCGAGAGCTGGATTAGGTATGGCTTTGCTCTAGACCGTTTATTTAAACCTAAAATGGTTCTGGAGGATGCTGGCGGTATCATATGTCCTAGTTATGATGAGTTTGTCGCTGTTCGTAAAGCTTACCCGCTCAAACCCTCTCTATATTTGCCGGTCGGGATCGACCCGACCCCTTTTGATGTTAACGTGAAACTAGACATAAAAAAGAAATATGGAATCGAGGCGAATAAGTTCGTGTTGCTTTGCTCCGGACGGATTGACAACCAAAAAAATCAACGTTTACTAATTGATTTGCTTTCTCATTTCACTGCTGAAGCACCCGGAAGTTTTCACTTAATTTTAATGGGCCATTTAGCTAATCCCGACTACTTTAAGGCGCTTAAACGGCAGATCAGCGCATTGAAGCTTGATCAACATGTCACATGGTCAGGTAACCTACAACATAACTCAGAAGAACTAATCGCCTGTTATCAACAGGCTGATGCGCTGATTATTCCCTCAACTCATGACCCAATGGGATTACCCGTGCTCGAGGCATGGGCAAACCGTTTACCTGTCATTGCAGCCAAAACCGGCGCTCTCAATTCTTTGCTTGATGACCAGCATACAGGTCTCTTATTTGACCCATTGTGTAAAGGTGATATTGAGAGTGCAGTGAGAACATTGCGAGCGCAACCCGCACTGAGGGCGCGAATAATTGAAAAAGGCGCGGTCAAGCTCAAACAACGTTTTCTCTGGAAGCACCATATTCAAAAGCTCCGCTCTTTTTATGAAGAGATTGAAGTGCTTCACGCCTCGCACGCCAAATCACGATTAATTTGCTAATTATTCAGAGAGTATCAATGCCAACCAAATCCAAACCCACCGAACAGAAACACCTCCTTATTAGTGCGTTAATTTATGATGGAGGAAAATCTGGGATTTCAGAGTATACGCGTCAATTATCGTATGCGTTTTGCGCGCATAGGCCCATCAGCGTGGCCTTGTTGCGCAAAGACATAAAATATTTCAACGCAAAACATACAAATTTATCGGTTATACCGATCTCAAATATATTCGCGAACCCAATAATGAGTATTGTTTGGCATGTATTAGTTTTACCCCTGTTACTGCTCAACAAAAAATATGATGCCTTAATTCTTCCGGCTATTAATCGCAGAATGGGTGTTTGGTACCCCAAACCAGCCATCGGTATTGCCCATGATTTGTCTCAATTTTCTATCGGTAAAAAGTATGGATTTTTTCGAACATTCTATGTGAAAGCTTTGCTGCCAAAATTATTAGGCAGCCTGAATCATATTGTTGCCATCAGCGAGAATACACGCCGCGATTTAATCCGTTATTGGCGCGTGGATGAACAGATCATTTCAGTCAAATACAACGGCTATGACGCAAAACGTTTTAATGAACATTTGCCCGACACTGCAACAGATACTCTAAAAAAATATGGTATCGATCAGCCCTACCTCATTTACGTTTCGCGAATTGAACACCCTGGGAAAAATCATGTGCGTTTACTTGAGGCATTCGATCAACTAGAGCCCCAAATAGCGAATAACAAGCTGCTAATTTTTGTCGGCAACGATTGGAATGGTTCAGCGCAGGTTAGGCAATATGCCATGCGTATGGAACGCAACGCGCAAGTCCGTTTTCTTGGGTTTGTAGCAACCGAGGAGTTACCGAGCTTGTATCATCATGCAGAGCTAATGGTGTTTCCCTCTTTATACGAGGGTTTCGGTATTCCGTTAGTCGAGGCGATGGCATGCGGTACGCCGTGTGTGTGCTCAAATAATTCCGCACTGGGTGAAATCGCTGGCGATGCAGCGTTTACCTTCTCGCCTTCATCGGTGAACTCAATTAAAAACGCGCTTACATTAGCACTTTCAAACCCCTCTGCAGCAGCGATTAAAAAAGACCGCGCACGCCGAAAATGTTATCGATTTAGCTGGCCAAACCTCGCGGCACACATTGACAGCAAGATATCCGAATTAAAACCATGCAAGAGCACAAACACCTACCTAAAACCGCCGTCCGCGAAACAAGGATGATCACCAATAAAGAAAACAAGAGAAAGTAAGCTAACCATTTTGGGAGCAAATGACATGAGCGAAGTATTACGTACACATACGAACCATATTGGACAACTAAAAACAAAAAGGGACTCGACAATTTTGGTGTCTGAAAAAAAGAAATCGGGCAAATCAGATAAAATTGCGATCTACACGTTTGTTGATGCATTTGGATGGGAGGTCTACAAAAAGTATGGTTTTTTAAACAAACTGATGCCTAATGCCAAAAGACTTGAAACAACGTTTGGCTTCTCATCCGCCGCCGACCCTTCAATACTGACCGGGCGTTATCCAGATGAACACGGACATTGGTCAGCCTTTTATTACGAACCTAACACCTCACCGTTTAAACCATTTAAATACTTGAGCATGCTTCCGGGCATTATTTTCGACCGATGGCGAGTTAGGCATTGGCTGAGTAAATTCATCAAATTTGCCTATGGCTACACGGGCTATTTTGAACTCTACAGCGTGCCATTCGCGAAATTACCGCAATTCGATTACCTAGAAAAAAGAGATTATTTTGTACCTGGGGGCATCCTCAAAACAGATACGATTTTTGATTGGTGTGTGGAACAGAAAATTCCTTATTACTGCTCTAACTGGCGGCATTCAGAAGAAACAGTTGTTGAAGAGAACAAAGCCGAGATTCGAAAAGGGGAGATCAAGCTCGCGTATGTTTATTTGCCAAGGCTAGATGGGTTAATGCACACCGTTGGTACCAACGATATAAAAGTGAATGAAAAAATTCGTTGGCTCGAAGACCAAGTCACTGACCTCTATGACACCGCTAAAGAGCATTACGATGACGTCTCTCTATACGTAATTTCAGATCATGGCATGGCCAATGTTCGCGGCAGTATTGACCTTATAAAAAAGATTGAAAGTTTAGGGCTTAACTACGGTAGTGATTATATTGCCATGTACGATTCAACTATGGCGCGGTTTTGGTTTCCTAATCCAGATGCGAGGTCGGTAATAGAGGGCTGTTTAGAGAAAATCCCAGAAGGGTCATTGGTCTCGAATCAAGAGCTTGAAAAGATGCATGTCCCTTATCAAGACGCAAAATTTGGCGAACTCTTTTTTCTTATGGACCCGGGGCTTTTGATTAACCCCAGTTATATGGGGCTCAAGGTGATTCCGGGTATGCACGGCTATCATCCAAATGACAAAGACTCTTTCGCCTCAATTATCAGTAATCGTCCCATACCGGACGAAATAAAATCGATTACAGATATTCGTAAAACAATGCAAAAAGAATTGGAAATGTACGCTCACGGCACCGTTCATGCTTATCAATAACTAGAACACAGTTGCTATCGGATGCTTATCGAATGCTAACAACAGATACCCAGCAAACAGTCGAGCCTCAAATCGACCTACGCACGCTATGGATCAGTATTCAGTACAAACTACTAATACCGATTATCGTAGCGATCGTGCTGGGTGTCAGTACCTATAAGATTACCCAGGTATTTATTCCCAAGACCTGGGAAGCTAGCTGTTTTCTGATACGCCACGCTAAAAACATGGCGTCGCAAAACGATATGCCGTACTTATACTTAAAGACGGACATTAATACCTTGTTGGAAACTATTCTGCTCCGTGAAAACCTTGAAAAAGTAATCAGCGCCATGCAGCTGGACATTAGCCCCCAAGACCTTCGAAAAAAGATAGAGATCAATAAAACGAATACCTCAAATGTTATCGAAATCAAAGTAACGTGGGCCGAGCCAGCCCTAGCCGCCGCGATCGCGGACAAGGTCAGCGAAACTTTTTTGCAAAACTATACGCAAATTCAAAATTCCGCGACACACGAAATCTATGAATATTACGTAAAAAAAAGGAGCTTAACACTCAAAGAATTGCAAGAGGCACGGCAAGCTGAGCGTCTCTTTAAAACGAAAAATGATGTGCTAGATTTTGAGACTGAAAAAGATAATTTATATGCCTATCTCACGCAACTTGAGTTACGTCATGTAGACGGCGAAGTTAAACGCAATGACCTCACCTCACAGCTTGAACATATATCAGAAAAACTAGCGATAACCTCCGTCAAAGTTGTCACCTCAGAGTTATTAAGAACCAACGAAGGAAACCGAACAAAATCACTCAAGAACGAGCTGGAAGTGTTACGAAAACGCTACACCGAAGACAACCCAAAAGTGCAGCATTTACTGCATCAAATTTCGGTGCTCGAAATTGAAGAGCAAAGGAAAAAATCATCAAATATCACGTTTGACGAAGTTGAGTATGGCATCAATCCCTTATATGAGGAGTTATCCCTTCGCAAACTAGACCTAGAATCCCAACTCTTCGCCAATTTTGGGAACCAAAAGTCTTACGCAGAGAGTATTAGAAACATTAAACAAAAAATCGAAGTGCTGTCAGAACTCGCGCAAACACATTTTAAGCTAGAACAAAAAACAGCAAGCAAACAAGACTTAATCGATACATTAGACACACGTTTGGTTGCCGCTAATCTTGCACTCGAATCAAATATCAGTGATTTCGATATACTGGAACGAGCGCAAATTCCAGAGTATCCCAAGCGCTCCTTTCGGAAAGTTATTTCTTTAGTGCTCGCCATATTTGGTTCGGGCATTATTGCTCTTTATATCTTGATTAAAGAGATAACTAATACCTCACTGAAAACCGCCAATGATTTAAAAAAGATAGAGGGCGCGAGCGTTGTCGCCGTGCTCCCAGATAAAGATGAAGTGTCTGCGCAATTATTTTACTCTCAATTTCAATTATTGTTCTCTGAAATCGCGCACGCGCTAGCTGGAACTCAAGGAAAGTTGGTAGTGGTTACAGGCATGGCTGAAGGAGAAGGTACAACGTTTATAGCCAGCGAGATCGCATCGCAATTCGCAAAACAGGGAAAACGCATCTTACACATTGAGTCGGAAGAGCACACCGATGAAATAGACCCCTCATCGATTATTAATAACCTGTTGTACGGGGATGAAAATATAAATAATCATCGGTTTAGTGAGGTCCACGCAAACCTGTATAAAAACTATTTTTCGCTAAACAAAGGCATTTATTTAGACATGCTCTCAGATGAGAAAACGCAAGCGTTTCTCGCCCATTGCGATAAGCAATTCGATGTTGTGATTTGGGACCTTCTGCCTTGTAATCGACATCTACAGCTGTTTCGAACAATTACTCAACAAGCACAATTTAATTTGCTCCTCACCAAAAGCCGTACAACGCCCATTGCAACAATGAAACAAGTCATTGCCATGATGAATACATGGAATATAAAAAACATTGGTGTACTGATAAATTCGCTGCCAAAGCGTTATATCAACCAGTCACTAAATATTCGTTGAGGGTATGGACATGAAGAAACATTATCTTCCAATAAATTTAGTTTTAGGTGGCGCATTCCCGCTTATCGCAGTGCATTGTATTCTCGCAATACTCTGCTTATTTTTGACAAGCTGCACCAGCCAACAAATAGTGGATGAAAACCAGTTCCCAGACAGACTGATGGACCAAACGCCAACCAACAAAGGCGAAGAAATTCATATCGAGCCGGATTTTAATTATTTAAAAAGCCTACATAACCTTGAGACCATGGCTTACCAAATAGCGCCCGGTGATAAATTCAATATCTATGTCTACAACGAAAAAGATTTAGATACAGAAGGCATCATTGTGAAAATGGACGGAACCATAACGTGTAAGCTCATTGGCGAGATCTCCGTAAAAGATCTTTCGATACCTGAAGCCACGGCACTAATCGAAAAAAGTTTAAAACAATATATTCATTACCCCAGAGTATCGTTAATTCCTTATGAAATGAGAAGCTCTAGCTTCACTATCGTGGGTAAGGTGACGAAGCCAGGTTTTTATTATTTTGATGGATCCATACATCTCGCTGATGCGATTGCCAAGGCAGAAGGGTTATCAGTGGGTGTTTTCGATAACAATACCATTGAATTGGCCGATTTAGCCCATAGTTTTATTCGCCGCGGAAATGAAATTTTACCTATCGATTTTGATGCACTCCTCAGAAAAGGTAATGCCTTAATGAATATCCCCCTCATTAATGGCGACTACATTTTCATTCCATCGGCAATGAACCAAGAAGTGTATGTGATTGGCGAGGTGAATAAACAAGGTTACTTTGGCTTCAAACCAAACATGACCGCAGGCCGTTTGCTTGCGCATGCAGAGGGCCTAAAAAATAGCGCCAGTGACGAAATCCTAATCATTCGCGGCAATTTACAACATCCTAAATTATATAAGGTTTCTCGAAGCGATATCATGGCCGGGTTGACGCGAGACTTTCGCTTGGAGCCTAACGATATTGTTTATGTGCCAAAAGGTATTCTAGGTAAATGGAATGCGATTCTTGCAGAGATCGTCCCATCACTTGAGGCCGCACTGACCTACTTTGATATCGATAAGGAAATAACGATACGGAGATAAACATGGTCGACCTGAAATATCTCGTCTTTTTCAGTGTATTGCTATTGGGTGTGCCCATTGGCTACGCCCTTGCCTTGCGCTTTCAATGGATAGAAAAACTCATCTTCTTTTTGTTTATATTTTTTACTTGCGAGATGGTAGATATAAATTTCATTTCAATGGAAACATATCGGGGTACTTCTAAAGGTTTCGAATTCGGCATGGTAGATATTGCCATGTATATCATCCTCCTGCTCACGATAAAACGAGCGCCAGCCAATAAAATTATCTGGTTACCCCCAGGTAGTGTGCTTTATCTGAGCTATTTTTTAATATCGATTATCTCGATTATACATGCTGACGTTTACCTATACTCTGCATTTGAAATCATCAAGATGCTAAGAATGCTGCTCTATTTTTGGATCACGTATCAATATATTCAAACGCAAGAACATATTGAAACATTCATGACAAGCGTGGCTATTATTGTGTTTTACATTTTTGTATCAGTCGTAAAACAAAAATATCTTTATGGTGTTTTTCAAGCATCAGGGCCATTCCCCCATCAAAATTCGCTCACCATGTATATCTCGATACTCGGATCACTCGCGTTATCAAAACTATTAAATCATCGCGATGCGAATGCGCCTATCTGGTTTCTCCTATTCGCAATGGCGTCATTTTGTGTGCTTGCTACGCTCTCACGCGCTGGTCTTGCACTGTTTCTCTTAAATTGTATTGTTATTTTTTCAATATCAATGCTGCTACGTGGAAATGAACAAAAACACTTACGCCGTCGAAAATGGGTGGTTGTTGCTATTCTCCCATTTGTAGTCGCTATAGCGCTTTTTAAGGCTTCCGATACAATCGTCGAGCGGTTTACAAACGCACCGAAGGAGTCAGGCTTAACACGTATCTACCTTGCACAGGCGGCAGTTAAGATGGCAAACGAAAATATCTTTGGCGTTGGATTAAACAACTTTGGCCATAAAATTAACGATCCTTACCCCTATGGGGACCACATTCCTAAGGAGATCAGTCGAGATAGTTCACGTCGGGGCTTAGTTGAAACGGCCTATTTAATGATTGCAGCTGAAGCCGGCTGGCCAGCGTTAGCTCTTTTCCTCACGTTACTGTTTTATTTTTTTATTTTAAATGTAATTAATTTATTTAAGTTGAAGGATCATCCCTCTCGTTACATTGCCATAGCGCTGGTTGGCGCATTGGTGCAAGTTTATCTTCAAACCTCACTCGAGTGGGTCATCAAGCAAACCAACAATTTTTACCAGCTCATGTTTGTATTTGCCCTCATCGCCGCGATGCGCCGCTTATACATACCACAAAATAAATCTACGAGTAGGCGAATCGATCACGCGTTCACCAGCTTAGCTAGGGCACCGCGCGCAGAGCCTCGTTGTATCACGACCATTTAAGTGTGGCTCGCAAATGCAGAATTAATATGAGAAAAGCGAATCGTTATGAAGGAAAATAGTCTTAGCAAAGCCCCGGTAAACGATAGCCAATATTACTATCAGCAACTACCTGAAGGCGTACGTCAGAAAATGACTTATGAACAAGAAAGAGAAATTCGCAAAGTGATTCAACGTGCCATTCGCGTACCCGCAAAAAAGCTTATCTGCGTTGAGTTAACATTCTCTTTTTTCAAACGATTTTACATGGTCTGGTATCTCGGCAGAGACCTGCGCCACGGGCCCCGATTCGACACCACAAACAAACAAAATTTTATACGCCTTGCCTTACACTTTTTCTGTACGAGTGTTTTGTGGATCAGCCTGAGCTTAAGCGCTGCGCTTCTGCTATATGAAATGAAAACATTTTTTGATATCGACCTTGTCCCTCGACAACATGCCGACCAGCTTATTCTTGATGCACTTCGAAGTACTGAATAGCCGATAAAATGAGAAGGAGCAGTAATCGTAGCTATTTAAAACCGTGCATCACGCGGCCAAAACTATTGGCGTTTAGCAAAACTGAAATGCATTGTGCAAAAAAACAGTAGATTGGCGGGTTCTTAACCCTAAATATTGGCTATTTAGGCGACTAAATCTATTGGCACATAAGCTGCTTTATCATGATTATCAGCATTTAATAGACCGCATATCATGACTCAAACCAGGCAGCCATCACTAGCTCAAACCATTTGGTTACGCGAAAACAGCTCAGCTGCCGATGCATTTGTTGAATTCGCCAAAAAGAAGCACTTCCTCTCTTTAGATGGTCTCAGATGCCTGAGTATACTCGCGGTAATTTGGCATCATACGGCAGGGGATAGGTACTCATCTGATAGTCTGTTGTTTATGGGCCACCATGGCGTCACGCTCTTTTTCGTCATTAGCGGATTCTTAATCACCACATTACTATTGCGCGAGAAAGCGCAACATAACACTATTTCACTGATCAGGTTTTACGTGCGCCGAGCACTAAGAATTTTCCCTTTATACTACCTTGTGTTACTAATTTACTGCATTGCTGTATTTGTTCTAGAGCGTAACAGTAATGCAGGGCGAAACTTTTTCGAAAATCTAGCGTATTTTGCGACCTACACCTCCAATTATTTTGTGGCGTTGCATGGCGACAGAGTCATCTTTTACTTTGCTTGGTCACTGGCTGCTGAAGAGCAATTCTACTTAGTGTGGCCGGCCATTATAAAATGGTTAACTGAAACCGGCGCGGTGATCGCTGCAATTACGGCGATTGGTGTCGCATTACTAGCCGACGCGGGGCTGTTGCCGTGGCCAGACTCACATATGCTTACGGTTATTTTACGCCATATTGCTATTCCCATTTGTATCGGGGTGTTACTCGCACACCTAATGAATAATGAAAAGTGTTTTACCGCAGTTTACCGAGTATTGCGTTACCGATGCGTGCCCGGTTTACTCTTGGTATCGGGCCTGCTGTGCCTGCAACTAACCGGCATCTTCATACTGGTCGCTTATCTATTTATGGCAGCGCTTCTTTTCTGCCTTGTAACACGCCAAACCGGCTTTTTAACGCACGTTTGCAACACCGCTTGGGTCATCGCAATTGGCCAAGTTAGCTACGGAATGTATCTTTTCCATATGCTTGTGTTAAACGCAATCAAACTTATCCCGTTACCAAACTTCCTATCAGAGAGCCCTGTGTTCTGCCAATTAACACTTTTTTTACTCACCTCATTGTTTACTTTCTGGATTGCGAAACTCAGTTTTGTTTATTTCGAATCGTATTTTCTAGGGCTAAAGCGTCGTTTCATCATACGAAGCGAAACGCCAACATGAATCTGCAATGCTAACGAATAAGAGGCATATTATGGACGCGATCAACCTATTTAATGGACACATCAACCAAAAGCAATTCAATCGAAAAATTCAAGAGGACTATAACGACCAAACCGCGAAGACTTATCGTCAAAATGATGAAAGGGATATTTGTACCCCAGCCAGTCTTCAAGTCATATCAAGACTCCAGTCTCTGAGTGCGCAATTTTCTCATAAAATAAATGCCCTAGATGTTGGCTGTGGAACCGGTCGTTTTTTTCATGCCCTAAAAAATATCAGAGAGCTGACAGGGCTCGATATTTCCTCATCAATGCTCAACGCCGCGCGACAGCCTATTCATGCGGAGAAATTGGACATTGAAATGATTCGACTCATATGGGCGAATTACAGCGCATCTAATTTAACCCAGAATCACTTTGATTTGATCTATTCAATAGGTGTCTATGGCCATCCGGCGCCAATTACCGTTGAAGTAATAAATCAGTTTCACCAAAATTTAGCAGCAGGAGGGAAGCTGATGTTTACCATCGCAAATCGGGACGATGAGAAATATAACCCTCTGCTCTACAAGAGCCCAAAAAGAAAAATGATTGAGGCAATACAGCCTATGCTGCCAAAATCTGTAAACGATTATTTGACGAATAGATGGCAGAACTATTTCATCTCACAAGATCAGGTTCTAACGCTATTCCAAGAAAGCCAATTCAAGAACTATCATGTTTGGCCCATGATCAACCGGTTTATTTGTTGCGAAGCTTCAAAAGCTTAAGGCTAAATTTACGTTCGTAGCGCACTGCATTTTGCAAAATTCATTAAATTCCGCCCTCGTATGAAAAAACGTATATGGTTGTTTTAAATGATTTTATTGTTAATGGCATTAAGTTCGCATCCACATAATGACTGTGGGTAATGGTGAGTATACGCAATGAAATATGGGCAAATTTTAAATATCCCTCGCCGCTTTGTCCTCGATGATTGGGGCGGCACTGAAACCGTTATACTTGAAACGGCTAAACAGCTACGCAGGCGCGGGTACGAACCCGAGATACTCACCACAAGGGCGTTGTCATCTGCGGCTAAAGAATCTATTTGTGAAATTGAAATAGAACGTTTCAGTTATTCCTATACTCGTTGGGGACTCACCAAAAAGAACCGTCTGTTGTTAGATAAACGCGGTGGCAATATGTTTTCTATCGGCTTATTTTTTCGTGCCTTAGTCAGTAAAAAGCCATGTGTTATTCACCTGCATACCTTAGGCAGGTTAGGCGCATTAATGAAGCTCGTTGCGAATCTGCGGAACATCCCATATGTCGTAAGTATTCATGGAGGTCTACTTGATCTGCCCGATGAACAGATCAAAGAACTGATTGCGCCGACAAAAAACAGCTTTAATTGGGGTAAAGTGTTCGATTGGCTGCTGCCTGCCAGAAAACTGATCGAGCAGGCAGATGCTATCATTTGCGTCGGGCAAGCCGAACAAAAAAAAATACAATTAAAATATCCGAGTACGCCGGTCTTCTTTTTACCAAATGGCGTCGATGTCGAGTATTTCGCGTCTGGAGATCGTGACCGTTTTCAGAACAGTCTGATAGAGCGCGGGGCTCAGGTATCGCCAAACGATAGGTACATTTTATCAGTAGGCAGTTTTTATGCACAGAAAAATCAAATGACGCTTGTTCGAGCCTTTGCGGAAAGCATACCGAAAGTACACTCAGCACAGCCAATGAAGCTCCTGTTAATTGGCCAAATTTACGATCAAGCGTACTTTTGCGATCTCAAAAAGCTTATTCACCAGCTGGATATCGAGGATTCTGTCATTATTTTGAATGATATCTCCTTTGATAACCTGACCTTGGTGGATGCCTATAAAGCCTCTGATCTCTTTGTTTTACCGAGCCTATATGAAACCTTTGGTGTTGTCGTGCTAGAGGCATGGGCGGCAGGCCTACCCGTCATTTGCGGCGCAGTGGGTGGCCTAACCTCGTTTGTGCAGCATGACCAGAATGGTCTTTTCTGTAATGTTCGAAATGAAAAATGTTTGGCAAAAACGATCAAAGAATTGATGAGACAGCCAATGAAAAGGGAAAGCCTTAAACGTAAAGCCAGGGAAGATGTAAAAAAATACGACTGGCAGATTATCGGCCAGAAATTATCCCATATTTATCAAACGCTTTAACCTACGCGGAAGGCTTTTCATGAGATATGTACTAGTTAGGGACGATGATCTCAATTACTTCACGGCTTTTGATCAAATCGAACGTGTGTATGGCTTTATGTTCGAGCAAGGTATACCGGTAAACCTTTCAACCATTCCGGCAGTCAATGCAGCCGCTAAAACCATAGACCGAGATACCGGAAACATTATCCAAGAGCCGTTTTTACCGGCAGAGATTGAGGGGTTAGAGGGTAACTACCCGATAGATAAAAATGCCTCTCTCGTGAGCAAATTGAGGAGCATTGGCAGCAATGAATACCTTCATCATGGCTATGAACATAGTCAATCAGAGGAAGGTTGCGAATTCGAGAGTTCCGACAAAAAACTGTTGAGCGAGAAATTAGACCATGGCAGAGAAATATTAAGACGCAGTTTCGGCTTAGCACCCGACACGTTCGTTGCCCCGCAAGACAAATATAGCCAAGAAGCATTTGAACTCATTCAAACGCGCTTCTCTACCTTTTCGCTAGGTTGGATTGATCGACGACGACTCCCTATCACCTGCATACCGCACTACATACTGAAGAAACTATGCTGTCGCAATCGCATGAGGATCGGTAAGCTTTTGTTAACCGAACACCCAGGGTGTCACTATTCGCAATTTGTAGAGCGTTCTGTCTCAGACAGATGCCTAGACCAGCATATTGAAAAGCATGAAATATCTATCATTGTCGCCCACCATTGGGAATTTTTTAATCAAGGTAAACTGATCGTGCCGATGTGGAACGCCTTTAAATCGCGTATCTTAGCGCTTCAATCAGACCGCAATACAAAACTGATCAAGTTTTCTCAGTTGCATAGCATCGCGCAATAATTCCTTATCTGCGAATCAAGCCTAACATTCTGCAAACAACCTCGCTTTAATAGCCTCAAACTGACACTTAAAAAACGATAAGTTGTTGTAAAAACTATATAAAAAGTAAAAGGCATAAAATGTGCTGATTCCCTGTATTGATGTAGTTGGTGATGAGGGAAAGAAATCATGAGAGTGTCTCAATCTGTAGTATTCTTCGTTTCACTTTTATTCGTTAAGTGGGTTTATGGCATAGACTTCAGCTATCTAAACGGTACCGCAACATCGGGGTATACACAGAAAGGCGCCCCAACCAACCTGCAGGATACATCGGCCAGCCTCCCCACAGATGTGTTAAACAACATTTACAGCATGTTGCCGGAGGGCCAGTACGTTAATAGCGCATTCATTGATACGACCTTACAGAGCAACCTAATCATTGATGATGATTTTACCGGTATCATGACCGTCGACGTGACCTTCTTGAATGAAGGCGCAGGCTATCTAAATGCCTTTGGCTATTTCATTTACGATCCGAACAATCCGCCTAATGCTTATACCGAAATTAGCGAGCATGTAATCATTTTCCCGAATGCCTCCAAACCTTATCAAGGAGAAATGGCACAGGGACATAAGGTACCGCTCAACATCAATTTAACAGCAGGGCAAGCGTTAGGCTTTTTTGTGGTACCCAATGGCTTTGATTATTCCGCAGGCTACGGCAACATAAAAAATTTGGGGCCATGGAGCCAGCCTTTTTATAGTCTTCCACAACTGAACCCGGAAGCGTCTAACCTGCAAGCGCATAATGTTGCGTTTTACGATTCGGTCAATGATTTTTTCGTTTTTGGCTTCGATGATCAACATCGCAGTAGCGGTGATAATGACTTTAATGATTTACTCGTCTCGATAGAGGCGACTCCTATTTACGCTATCGAAGGGGTGAATGAAGACGGCTCGGTAGACGCCAACACCTACCAAGTTCTCGAACAAAGCGATACCGAAATTACCTCAACGACTTATTACCCATCGCAATCGGGTATGGCCACTTTGATGTTTGAGGATCTCTGGCCAAAGATGGGGGATTATGATTTCAATGACCTTGTCGTTCGTTATCGGTATACAAATACCTTAAACAATCGAAATAAGCTCACTGACCTAGAGTTAAGTTTTGAGATACAAGCAATGGGCGCGAATTATCACAATGGATTTGCGCTTCGCTTGCCGAATGTACCGCCTAACAAAATTGCAACGCACTCGTTATCGCTTGACGGGACTGGCGTTATCTCAACGAACCTTCTTGAGAGTGGTCAAGCAGACAGCAATTTTATTTTGTTAGACGATGTACAAAATCATGTAGATCAAAACTGCGATTTTTTTCGTACCGAAAACACCTGTCAAGCAAGCATGACGGAAACCTACACACTCAACGTCACCTTTACTGAACCGATTGATACGTCGGTAATTGGTCAGCCGCCTTATGATCCCTACATTTTTGGTGTTGAGGGCGCCTACCATGGCACCTATGGGGGCAGAGGCTGGGAAGTGCATCTGCTAGCGCATCAAGGAACAGATAAATTTCTGTCCAGCTTCATCGGACTAGAAGACGATAACAGTACTAATCAAAAGCATTTCGTGAATCATAATAACTTCCCCTGGGTAATCAATATCCCGACGACATGGAAACACCCCCAAGAAAACATAGATATTTTACGCGCCTACCCTCAATTCAAAACCTGGGTACAAAGTAATGGTGAGTCAGCCAAGAGTTGGTATTCAGACGCCAATGCGCAAGCTGGCCATACCTATGGCGAATAAGGTTGCCATACAAAATATTAGCGCCTCATAAAGGAGACAGATATGATCCACTATAAACAGCTTAACTGTGCCTTGATAGCAATGGTATGCATCGCCTGCGCACCTTCTGGTGATGAAGATGGTCAAACAAATATCGAAGCCGTGCAGTCTGGTACTGAGCAATCTGACAATGAAGATAATGAGATCAATTCGACGCAGCAGCTCGTTGCCCAAGCTGACTTTGATTTCAAAAGTGACCGCACCCTTTCGCTTAGCTTCGAAAAGTTTCCCAGCACCGACGGTACATTTGTTATTTACAGCGACTTTGAACGCTACGACAGCAACCAAGACACCTACTACCCAGATTATATGACTCGACTCGCAATTTTTATTGCTGATACCGAGCTTGTCTATAATGTTGTGGTCCCCTCAGACCAGGATTTTTTAATTCTTGAATGGCTACCCATGGATGGAAAGAGCCATGAAACTTATCAATATCTGGCGCTATCGGAGACAACTGAATACGCAGCAGAATTTTAGTGATAACAAGTATATCTGTACGCGAGCCAAGCAGAATATAGATGAAACGCGATGCAACGGTATGAAAACCAAATGGGGTAAAGGAATGACGAACACCATTGTCACGTCTTGCAATAACCAGTACCTATGGGGCGCCATACTGTTAATAGGCTCCATCCGACTAAATAATTGTCAGGATCCAATTATTGTTTGGGCAAGTCAGCTATCACAGGCAAACCAACGGTTACTAAAACAATTTAGTGATGTCACGCTCATCGAGACCGATAATCCTTGTCCTCATCTCATAAAACCAGCAGCAATGCTAAACGTAAATACCGAGTATGCAACATGGATCGATGCAGATTGCATGTTCATTGGAAGCATTGGTGAACAATTAGTACCCAAAAACAAAGGGCTGCACATTCGATTTAGAGAAGAAAATGAAAATGATATGGTATTCAAATCGCATTTTCGAAAACATGAGCAGGTCGGTGCAATTCCAGCCCATATTTTAGACACATGGCAGCGTGACGTAGATGGGTTAAGCTATCCAAGGCATCAACAACAATGTGTGACCAACTTTATTTCGATTCACCGCCAGCACTTTGGATTAATTCGAAAATGGAAAGAACAAATTGACAAGATTCTTTTGCAACCTGAGAAGCCCTTTGATAATTCAAGTACGGCTTATTTTATGACAGACGAATCAATCCTTGCCTCCTTGCTTATTTTTGATGCACAGGTACCTAAAATTTACGATTACTGTTTGAACAAAGATCCTCATAAGAAGTTGATACATTTTGGCCAAAAGCTCAAACCCTGGAATACCTGGCGTTTCAATCATATGCGGCACTATGATTATGTGATCGCCACTATTGATGCGTTACAAGATCAAGGCTACGACTTACCTAAAGCGCCAAAATCTCTCGATTCTAGGTATCGTGCACAAACTTTACTCAAATCGATTGTCAAAACCAGTGCTAGTCGGGTCAAATCCGCGGGCACACATATTTTCTCCAGAATCCTCCCTACCATAACTTTTGCAAGAGACTAATCAGAACGCTTCTCTTTTTGCGACGCGGTAAACTGCAAAACGATTATTGTCAAATTTTTACTATATATTTCATAACTTTAGCAAATGGCACAATATCTGCTTTTTGACTCGAGACATCTTATTTTCGTGAGATCGTGTTTTCAAGAGAGGTAGAGGGAATGCATGTAGTTTGGGTGAATGAGGACGCTGATTTTACGGGTGGCTGTGAAAATTATATTTATCAATCTGTCGGCTCCTTAGCCAATACTGAGATGAAGTCTACCTTGCTCTATAAGGTTGGCTCACCCAAAAGCCCGGCATTTTTACAACGCTTTGATCAGTCGTTTCCTATGGTTGATCTGCGCAAACAGTTAGCAGAGTTATCGCCCGATTTAATCTATGTTCATTCACTAAACGATGCATCGCTCTTGGCGCAGATCTTAGACTTTCCCAGCAAAAAAATACGTTTTATGCATGATCAACGGGCCTTGTGTTTACGGGAACACAAGTACACGACACTCGGCAACCATCCTTGCTCAGAACGACTCGGAAAAAAATGTATTACTTGCCTCGGTTTTATAAAAGCAAGCGAGAAACCTTGGAAAATAGGTATTAAATCGTTGCGCTCTCACCAAGAAGTGCTCGCTATGAATCGCAAATTTGATCACATCATTGTTGGCTCGAGCTATATGTCAGACCAACTCAAACAGAATCATTTCGCGCCCGAAAAAATTCTCACCTTACCGTTATTTTCATTACTTTCGCCCGCATCAAAATCGGGCTTAATGACAGACAATTTGGCGCAATCCAGCAACCAGAAACAACAAGCAAGCAAGCAAATTTTGTTCGCAGGCCAACTTGTTCGGGGGAAAGGGCTCGATACGCTCTTAGATGCCATCGCGCTATGCGATGAAACGCCCAAATTAATAGTCTGCGGTACCGGAAAAATGGCGCCTATATACCATGCGCAAGCGAACGCGCTAGGCATTGAACAGCATGTCGTGTTTAAAGGCCATCAAACAACAACGCAACTGCGTCAGCACTATCTGAATTCGGCCGCTGTGATTATACCATCGCGCGCGCCAGAAACGTTTTGCCTCGTGGGCCTTGAGGCACTTTTACATGGAGTACCCGTTATTGCCAGCAACACCGGTGGTATGAACGAATGGTTCAAACCAAACATAAATGGGCTTGCTTTTCAGGCAAATGACGAAAAAGGTTTGGCGACACAAATAGACAGATTTATATCGGATGCAAGACTTCAAAAAAGATTGAGATCAATGATTGCTATGCAAGATTATCAGCGATTCGCCCCCGAGAAACACCTTACTCAAGTTCAACAATTGCTTACAGGCATGATGGAGGCCGCATGAGTAACCAGACAGAATATACGCTTTTGAGGGACCACGAGGCAGAGTGCGCGATTAGCGCCTGTGTCGACAAACTAAAAACGACGATTGCCACCGAGGTATGTCAGTCCGATATGCGTGCACTAGTGCTGCTAGGAGGCTACGGAAAAGGAGAAGGTGGAGTACACAAAGTGGCGGGTAAATACCGTCCACATAACAACTTCGATCTATTGCTTGTGACAAGAGAAATAAGCAAACGCAAGCGTGAATCAATTCATCGCAGGTTGGCCGCAAAACTCGAAGCGCTTTCAGAGGCGTTCATGGTGGGTATTGATCTGTCAATCATGAATCAATGGCAGCTAGAACTGATGCCAACAAGGGTGCTTTGGTATGACATGAGAGAAGGGCACAAAACATTACTCGGCGATCGACATTTTATTCCCTCAATTAATCATGAACGCAACAAAATTCCCGCATGGGATGTGCGAAACCTCATGGTAAATAGAGGCTCACTTCTGCTGATAAACCTGCTCTGCATACAACAAAATGAACGTTCTGAGCAACTAGATAAATTGGTAGTTAAACATACGATGAAAGCTATTATAGGCTACGGTGACGCACTTCTGTTTTGTCTCGGAGACTACCACTGGTCTTATCAAGAAAAACAAAAGCGGCTACTCAATCATGCGGAGATCGATTTAAAATTTAAGAAACTTTATGAGCAGGCGATGTCATTTAGACGCACCCCTACTTACAACTATTACCTAGCAAACGATTTATCTGGCTGGCACGCTGAAGTAATGCAGCAATTGGAAAAGGTGCACCTACGATGCGAGAGTCTGAGACTTGGCTTACCTGATTTAGATTGGGATGGTTATCTCAATAAAGCACTCTTTGCTTCCTTATTTGAGCGAGGATTTACGCTTAAAGCGATCGCTCGTAAAATACTCAATGCGTTCTCTGTGAAGCATGGTCATCTGCCTGCCAGCGTCCCTACATTGAATAAAATTTCTTATTGGTTGTCCGATAAAGAAAGTCTTTTACCTCTGGTCTTCCCTTACATTGCATTCAATCCAAAGATGCATGCGGACCAAGAACAGCTAACAAAATTTTTAGCCAGTCACTTCGGTACGCAACCGACTGCATCGATTGGCGAGGTGATTAGAGCCTACCTCAAAAACTGGGCCTACACCTTCGACAGAAACTTAGATTCGGTGTTATTAAAAAATAACATCGCACTATAGGGCGCTACCATGATTTGTATTACCTCCGATATTCATCATATGAGTTTAAAGACAGGCAATCAGGCGCATTCTGATCTAAGTGAAGCCGCAATTGCTTGCCAGTTTGTTGAAAGGCTTCATTCAAATCGTGCACAAATCACCTGTTTCATCACCGGAAAATTGTTTGAAGAAGAATGGTCAGCAATCAAACCGGTTTGTGATAGTAAAAATGTGGAGATAGGTGGCCATACTTATTATTGCTTTATGCCAGAGTTATGGCACCGTGGCTGCAATAAAGTTTTAGGGAGCTACAATGGCCCAAAATGGCAACAAAATTGGGATATCGCAAAGACCCAACGCATTATTAAAAACAAGACTGGGCGAAGCATTAGCAGCTGGCGTAATCATATGTATATGCATGGCCCGCATACGGAAGAGCTGTTACTCAGAAATGGTATTGAAGTTTGTTGCGATGGCGTCAAGCGCGCAGCGACTGGTTTTGAATTACATGAAAATGGCGTGCTTAACTTCCCCCTCAATATTATTCCCGACCATGAGCATCTTTATCACGCTGAGCGTACCGAAAAGTGGGTGAAACAATGGGTTGCACGCTACCAATGGTCTGATGACTATGGATCACAGTCTTACTATTTGAACGACTGGCTTGAGATTTTTAAACATGGAATTCTAGAAAGAGAGCAGCAAGGCATTGTGTCTCATCTTCTTATTCACCCGATCACAATCTATTTATGCGGCGGCTTTGATGCGCTATACCATGTGGCAGATTTTCTCAGTCAATTCGAGACCACAACGGTCACACGGTTAGCACGTACTTACTATCAACAAAAACAACTAACACAATCAAATACCGCGCAAATAGTCCCTATCAAGAAGGAGCGATAATGAACAAACACGTAACAATCATTATGCGCTGTAAAAATAGCGATTGGGTGATCGCTGAAGCGCTATCCGCCCTATTTTCTCAACACTTCAAAGACTTCGAACTGTTAGTAGTCGACTCCGGCTCAACAGATCGAACCTTAGAATTCGTTTCAGCTTACCCCTGCCGTCTTATTGAGATAGCCCCCGAACACTACTACCCAGGGAAAGTGTTGAATGAAGCCATCGCACACTGCAACAGTGACTTAATCGTCTTCCTTAATTCAGACAGCGTCATGCTATCACCAAATAGTCTCGGCAATTTGGTCAGTGCGTTTGATGACGAAAACCTTGTCGCTGCCTATGGTCGCCAACTGGCGAGACCCGAAGCTGAAACGTGGGTCAAACGCGACTATGCCGTGAGCTTTCCCGAACATGCTCAGGATAAACCAAGCTGGATTACCTTATCATTTCCACTGGCCGCAATCAGACAAGACGCGCTGAAGCAGCATCCATTTTACACCGATGCATGGGCCTCGGAAGACACCGAATGGGGCGAATGGGCACGACAAATGGGACATAAAATTGCTTATGTCCCAACGGCAACGACCATGCATTCGCATAATTATTCATTAAAAGAGATTTATGGCCGCCGCTTTGTCGAAGGCGAAGCAGATTGTTTTATCTTTAAAAAAAGGCCAAATATTTACGAGCGTTTGCGCGAGTTAGTGACCATGACCGCCAACGATATGATCTTCCATGTACGCATGCATGATTGGCGATCTATTCCGAGCATATTGCCAAAACGACTCGTCTACCAATGGGCTTACTTTCAGGGGCTTAGGCTCGGCACGAAGCGTATCTCAGATAAATGCTTCGACACAAGCCTCGGCCAAGCAGTGGTCCTCGATAGCACTGTAAAGTGATGTACCAAGGTCAAACCAGATGTTCACACTCATCGATACCATCAACCGTCTGCAACCATTACCATTAAATGTCGTATTAACCGGCGGGCCTTGTGCCGGTAAGACCAGTCTCATCAATCGTCTAAAGACGCTCGGCTTTAACACCATACCCGAACAAGCAATCAGGGTTATCGATAGGCTGCAATTAGAAATGGGGGCGACACATTTCTGTCATTGGCGAATTCACCATCCATTTGAATTCCAAGAAATGATCTTACAGGCGCAACGCAATGCGGAAGAGACCACACAAAAAGATAACATGACCTTTCTCGATCGAGGGCGACTGGACGGACTTGCGTACCTCTCTCATCACGGCGTCGGGTTCAGTCATGCGTTCCAAGACAAAGCACTCATTTCAACATTCTCTTACCAGGTCATCGTAAACTGCGAAACGCTGACTACATTCGCCGAGAGGAAACACACAGGGCGAAATGAAAGTAAAAACGAATCATCAGCACTGTTCAAAGTACTTGGTCGAACTTATGCCAGTCACGGCTACACCGTATTGCCGCTTCCATCAGTCGATTTGGAGGTTCGTCTCTCACTCATGCTTAATGCACTAGCAAGACTGTTAGATGAATAACCCTAAGACCGGTAAACAACTCGCTCTAATTAGAACGGAGATGCCCATGCCCGGCTATATAATCACATTGATTCTATCCGTACTTTTATTGGACGTAAAAACCCTAGTCGCGGAAGAAATTCTAGACGAACGTTTAATTGAGCAGACCTACATTCTCACCGCACCAAGTAAAGCAATGCTTTATTTAAACGGTAAAAAAGTGGGCTTATCTCCTCAAGTAGTTGCCTTAGATCACAGGTTAAATAAAAACCACATGATTGCAGCATTACCCTTATTTGATCACCAATTTCGCCAAGACTTATATTTATCCAAAGGTGCGGCTCCCGCCCAGTTAAAGATTTTTATGGACATCGAAAAAGATACCTATAGCGACAACGAAAAAGACGGCGGCGAAGAACTGATGGCGACGAATCGGTCGCCCTGTAAAACACACACGGCTCCCTTACCCCAAATTTATTTTGAGACCAATGCCTTCAAACTTACCGCTGAACAAGCCCTCGCACTCAGCAATTGGGCATGTGTTCTTCAACAGGCACAGCCAGATGCTAGCTTGAAAATTTATGGCCAAGCCGATTATCGCGGGTCAATCGCTAGCAACTTCAATTTAGCCTCAAAACGCGCAGCATCAGTTAAAAATGCACTGGTAAAAGCGGGTATCCTCGCCACACAAATTAAGTCCTTTGCATTCGGCGAAACGCAGCTTCAAGATGCCGCACATAGCAATACACAACTTCATGAAAACAGACGCACATTAATTGAAGTGTTGGGTACAGATTAGGATGCTAAACAAGACTGCTTTGCAAAACGCACAAGCTTCATGCCTCAAGGCCTGACCAGCAGTAAAATAAACGTATAAGCGCCTGAAAAAACGATAGTTCCCATTAGTGGCATCAATTTAGCTTCTCGTAGGCCTAGCGCAACGAAAGGGTGAAGCTTATGTTTACAGCACTCAAAACCTTACCACCGTGGATCATTCTGTTACTGGTCATCTTTTCTTGCAACCAGGTCATTAGCAGCGATTCAACGGAAACTCATCGTCCGAACACGCATCATATCGGGCTCAATACTAATCCTTTGTAATAATTCTGAAGATTGAAACTTTTTATTCCAAGGCATTTGACCCGCCTAATTAGTTTGTTGCCAAACAATACCGCCAAGCCGTTCAAATACATGAAGCCCCAATGTTAATCTGATACCTCATGGCTACTTTTTCTCTCTATTGAATCCACCTTATGAAGTGAGTATGTGCCATCACCTACCACGCGTTTTCAGATTAAGAATTGATTATCAAATTGAAAAATAATTCTTAATCTGCCTCGCACTAAAAATACTTTTTTATATATAAAACAACAACTTAAAAAATGGCACATCCTATGCTTTGTAAATGAGCAGTCAGAAAAATAGTAGAAAGGTTGGCCTAAATGAACAAAGCAACACCCCGATATTTTTCACTATTCAATATTCAAATTGACAATCTCAGCATGCGCGAGGCCGTTGAAAAAGTTGTGTTCTATCGCCGACAACAGTATCCACAAACTATCTGTTTTGTGAATGTAAATACACTCAACCTTGCAAAACATACTAACGACCTGACTGATGCCGTAAATGATGCCAACTGGGTCTTTCCAGATGGCTCGGGTATACGAATCGCAGCGAACTGTCTTAATTTACAGGTGCGAGAAAATGTAAATGGCACGGACATGTTACCCAAGTTATGCGAACGCGCGGTCGCCGCCGGTAAGCGCATTTTTTTACTTGGCTCTAAACCAGGCATCGCAGAGAGCGCCGCAGACCAACTCAAACAAACTCATCCAGGGCTCGAAATCGCAGGTACACATCATGGCTATTTTAACGTTAACGAGTCTTCTGATGTTATCGAACAGATCAATGCTGCCAAGACCGATATTTTGTTAATTGGTTTTGGCTCACCCATTCAAGAGCATTGGATGCAGCAAAACAAGGTCAAGCTAAAGGTAAATACTGTGCTTGCAGTAGGCGGGCTATTTGACTTTTATTCGGGTCAAATTCCGCGCGCACCGCTCTGGCTTAGGCGCAAGGGTATGGAATGGATATGGCGACTCTTGCAGGAACCACGCACAAAATTTCATCGATATGTCATTGGGAATCCGATTTTTTTATGGCGATGCTTTTGGCATCTTCGAAAAGCATCAGCCTGAAAGCGGTATACAGTTGAACAGTCAGAATATTGGAGTAGAGAAATGAATACAGACATCCAAACAAGAATCGACCCATTTTCGATAAAAAGAACGCGCTCAATACTCGGTTCATCAAGTGGTGGACTCAACCCATTTTTGCAGCGATTTATAGCTAGCCTGAGCCTGATCCTCCTCAGTCCATTTTTACTTGTTGTTGCGGTTATCATTTCACTCGAAAGCCCTGGACATGCAATTTTTCGTCAAACCCGCGTTGGTCTTAATGGCCGCAGATTTTCATTCTATAAATTTCGGTCAATGCGTACTTCCTCAGATCCTGATTATCCCGATATGAACACCTGTAAAAGCGACCGAGAAGGTATTTGCCAAAAGTTATTCAATGACCCTCGCGTCACAACATTTGGGCGGTTTATCAGAAAATATTCGATCGACGAACTCCCGCAACTTTTAAACGTCGTGAAGGGTGACATGTTGCTGATTGGCCCTCGGCCCGCACTGGTAAATGAGTGTGATCAATACAGTATGCATGCCAGAAAAAGACTCTATGCAGCGCCAGGACTTACCGGCCTCTGGCAGGTGTCGGGCCGCGCCGATACCACATTTGAAGAACAAATTGAGTTGGATCTTCGTTATGTGAACGACCGCAATTGGGCCGCAGATCTGCAAATCTTGTTTGCAACAATTCCCGTGGTTTTATTCGGTAAGGGTGCTTATTAAAAATATGGCCACAAATCGATTAATTCGATTGGATCGTGTGTCCAAAGAAGTGTGCTTTCTTCTGGTAGACACGCCAAAAACAGATACCGCATCAAAACCGGGGCGGCGTCTTACTACGAACGTTTTAACTGCCATACAAGCGCAGTCGGCGGAGAGCATTCTCTATGTTTATAGTTAAACACGATCGATCCGTGACTTGCTACAACGATTGCATAGGAGGTTGCACATGACAAGATCAAACGCCCCTATGTTTAGCGTAATCATTGCGCCTCAGAAAAGACAGGCGTTGACGATACGCCCTATTAGATCTGTCTTAATGCAGTCAAATCGTGATTTTGAATTGATTATTGCGCCTGTCGGCTATAACAAATATGTTAAGAAAACGATCGAAGAGCAGTGTGATCAAGCACAAGCAACACATCAGTTAAGGGTGCTCTCCGGCTTGTTTAACAATCGGACAGATGCGCTAAAATACGCAACGCTTTCTGCGAGAGGCCACCTTGTTCTATTTTTACAAGAATGTGATTTTTGGGAAACGCACTTGCTCGATGAGCTAACCAAACTCTATACGCGCTTCCCAGACGCAGGGGCTTACTCAGTGGCGTACCAGTTAGTCGATAACAGCGATAACTATACCGACCCAAAGGTCATATTCGACATACCCGCGTCGGAGCCGAGAATATTAGATGATTACTTTGATGTGGCCGCCTTTGGCGATCCTCCATTTTGTCTCTCAAGCTTGGCTCTGAAACGAGAGATCTTGAGGCAACTAGATAATTTTCCAAATAATCTGGCAGAGAAAAATCATCAAGACCTCTTCTGCGATGTGGCTTTACATTGGCAAATCGTATATTGCCCGAGTGTGCTCTGTTTCTGCGATCATATGACCAGTACTGAAGTTAATAAAGCGACGGATGTTGACACCTATGTGTCCTTTATTAACCAGATCAAATCACATGCGGAAAAAGAAGCATCCGCTGGGCAGCGCAACGCCATGCTTAATTTTGTTGCCGCGCAATTGCTAGATATTGTTTTTTGGAAGATCAAAGAACACCATTTAGATGACGCGCGTGAGCTGCTCACAGACCACTGTTGTAAGCGATTTTATCTGCGCTATTTAGTCACAAAGTTTAAATATACAGTGGCGCGTCTTTTTTAAAAGGCAGAAAAACTAATTCATCGGCTTTGGAGCCGTTTCGTAAGACTGAAGCGCCCGCTGAAATTCGTTTTCCACTACACCTGACAGTATTGCCTAGCGAGCTTTGTAAAGTTGGGCCGCTTACGGATCAACGACTCTAAAGGTGCAAGACATAAGTCTAGCTGACGGTCGCCCAGCCCTTGTTGACGGTAGTTTTTTTGCAGCGCTGCGAGCACCTCTGCTGCCAGATAATCTGCTCTATTTTGCTCTTTTGCGAGTAAATCGCCGAGCAAAGACTCTCGAATTTTTATCGCACTTTTAGTCGATGTCTTATCCAAAAGTTTTGCTAATTCGATACGCCTTTCAAACTTTACTAATTGCGGGTTCTTTAGTACGAAGGCGACGGCCTCATCGTGCATTGTTAACGCTAGATACAGGTCAAGCATCAACGCATGCGCTTGTGCAGGGCGGTCATCCATCTCTTGTTTATGCCCTACCGCCTTAAAATGTTGGGCATACGTTTCGGTTAACCCCCTGAGCGCTTGGTCACCAAACTGCTCCCTATGCGCATAAAATGCTTGCCCAGCTTCCAGAGGATAGGCAGCTACTAAACGCTTCAAGGCTTCAATATTTTTATCTTTAGTTAAGGTCGTTAACGTGGCCTCCAACAACCGTTCACTGTCAGGAAACGCTTTTAAGCCCTGTTGAATTACCGCAAGCGCTTGCGTGGTATCCTGCTCCTTTATTAAATCTGTATACCAAGACATATAAGCCTCAGAACTTTGCGCTAAGCATTCTCGAAGACTAAACATCCAAGTAGCAGAGGACACGTCCTTGAGCCCATCGGGGACCGGTAAAGCAACAAGATAACTTGCTATATTTCGCCACTGCCAATCGTTTGTGAGCTCGGGCAAAGTGGGCTGCGCCAATGCATCCGAATGCTTAGCAAAGTGTTTGCGCGCCCAAATCGTTTGCAATCGCGCCTCAAACACACCCACTAATTTTGAATTTCCTTGCAGATAAGGCGCATAATCTCGGCCTAGAATCGAATGCCGATCATTTAAAAATAGCTTTTCAAACCGCTTCACTCGGGTAAGCAAACGCCCCTCTTGCCTTTCAAATAACGCCAAATATAGGCGCGCAAGGCTCTGGCTTATCTCATGCTGATAATCCCAACAGTCATTCACCACATCCAGCAAGGCATTCGTACGCGCAATAAAATACTCAACCAACTTAAACATTGCATCCGGCTCATGCAAATAATTGGACGCCTCGAGTTCAATCAAAAAACGCTCGATACGCGAAAGGTAATGCTTTACCTGACGCTGGCTAAATAAAGATTTTTGCGGGCGGGTAATCTCAGTTATTTGGGCGCGCAATTCAGTAAAATCACATTGCCCATTTTCTAAGGAGGCCTTCAATAAGAAACGCTCGAACTGCGTTGTATTTTCTTCAAGTAATTCGAGCAACTGCTTTGCTAATACTTGTTTTTCTTGGCCTAACAAGAATGCCAAAATTTTAGATTTGTCGGGGCCTTTGGAGAGGGACAGTAACTGTTGAGCAATTTTATTGGCATGCAATGTCACCTGCACACAATGATGGCAAAACTCGAAACCATCAGAGTCGGCGCAGTCACAGGCACCCTCAACTAACTCGCCTTTATAACGCAAGGTCACATGATGGCCCTGCACTTCAGCAGTCACGGACGAATCTTTACTCTGAAAGTTAGTCACCTTATGCGTTTTGCTCGCCTGCAACCCGCGCTGAAAACGCTCTTTGCCCGCAATTTTTAACAAGGTTTCTGAACTAACAATACGCTGTGTCACTGGCTGAACTCCGAGCCACGGTCAATGCTCGGGTCTTCTGATGAAGCGGCCATTTCTATTGACTGGCGCGAAACGAGTTGTGCCGACTCGTGCAATTCACTAAAAAGCACAACTAGTTCGCCTTTCTCAAGCGCCCGCTTAACATAATGTTCGCGTTCGGCAAGCGGTTGTTCCGTTTCATTCAACCCCCAATCACGCAGGCAAAATTCTTTTATCAAACCATCTAAGGCTTCATCACTGAGTTGTTCGACAGGAATGATCACAAACTAACGCTCGACTTAAATTAAAACAATCGGTAAGCCTATCATGCTGAACGCATAAAAAAAGCGAACCCTGTGCGCGTAGCGAAGAAACGATACGCCTCAATTTTGACGAGCCACGCTAGTCTAATTTGGCCGAAACACGCACTCGCTCTTTACGCTTAGTTGCCGTACTTGCTGACTTAATCGGCGCCTTGGAGGATGTTTTCGTGGAAGCTTTTGAGACACGCTTTCGCACAGGGCTTGAGGTCACCTTTCGCGCCGAGGTGTTAAGCTTAGTTGCTGACTTGGTGCCAGTTCCTTGATCAGATTTAGCCACTTTGACGGCGTTTACCGTCACTGGCACACCGTTTAGGACGCTTGTGCCAGTTAAGCAATCTACCGCACGCTCATCCATTAACTCGTTAACATTCACACCGGGGTGCTGCTGCGCAATCGACATCTGCAAGTTTTTACCTCGATGTCCCCAGCCATGCGGAATACTGACAACACCCGGCATCATCTCATCACTGATCTGTGCATGAATATCGATACGACCGACATGCGTACTGACCGTTACCAAACTGCCCTCTTTTATATTTCGGGCGTCTGCATCGTTTGGATGGATCAACATGGTACAACGTGGCTTACCTTTCATTAGGCGCGCACTGTTGTGCAGCCAAGAATTGTTTGAACGTAAATCTCTTCGCCCGATCAACACAAGACTATCCTCACTCCGCTCCATTAGTTGCTCCGCGCGTTTTCTTACACGAGACATGTCTTGAATATAAGCGGGTGGAACAAGCCTAATGCGCTTCGCTGGTGTAAACAATCGATCAGGCAAGGAAGATTGCAGTGGCCCCAAATCAATGCCATGCGGGTATTCTTTCAACGACGCTAAACACAAGCCTTTGCTTAGCCCCCTATTCTGTGCTCCGTAAGGCCCCACTGCTAGTGCATGGCGAATCGGATGGTCCGCAGGTAATACATCCTGCATCGTATCAATCAAAAATGCACCGATATTTGAGGTGCCAGGAATTTGCGTACCGTAAGGCCCCACGCGTAACAGGATATCAAGCATCCCATCTGGCCCTAAATTCTGCAGGACCCGATGCTTAACCTCTGATTTAACCCGGTCAGTGAGCCCACGCTGGGTAAGTCGACGACTTAACTCAACAATAATTTCCCAATCATGCTTGGTATTTTTAGCCGGCTTAAAAAGTGGCGGCGAATACTTAGCCACATTGCGTAACGACAGCATGTTAAAAATTAAATCGTAATGGGAACGCTCTAACTGTGTGCTTGAAGGGAGAATTAAATCGGCTAACTGTGATGTTTCGTTCACATAGCTGTCAATCGAAATCATAAACTCTAACGAGTCTAAAGCCTTGGCTAGGCGCTTAGAATTGGGCGACGAGATCACTGGATTACCAGCCATGAAAAGCATCGCCTTTATCTGCATATCGCTTTCGCATTCTATCTGATCGGCCATGGTGCTTGAGGGCAATTCATCGGCGAATTCCGGTAAGCCCGTTACACTTTGATAGGTATTATGAGAGCCTTTTAGACCCACTAGTGCGCCAATCTCGACCAAATCTGCGGCCGGTTTACTAAACATTAAACCACCTCGCTCATCCATATGATTAGTTAACACATTAATCACATAAATTAGCCAGGTGGCGATGCCTCCAAACTCCTGGGTAGAGGTGCCCATACGGCCAAATAAAACGGCGCGAGGCGTGGATGCCAGCTTTCGCGCAAGCGCTCGAATCTGGTCCGCATCAATACCACAAAGCGGAGAAACAAAATCCGCTGAATAATCTGAGCAAAGAAGTTGTACTTGGGCAATATTGTCGATTGAGTTCGTCAAACGTCCGGTTTCAACCAAGCCCTCTTCAAATAAGGTATGAACCAGGCCGAGTAAAAAGAACGCATCGGTACCCGGCTTAATAAATAAGTGATCGGTGACTTTGGTGGTTTCTGTACGGCGCGGATCAATGACCAGCACCTCACCCCCACGTTTCTTAATCGCTTTCAATCGGCCCATATAATCTGGCACCGACACCAAGCTGCCATTCGATGCCGCAGGGTTACTGCCCATCAATATAAAGAGATCGGTATGGTCAATATCAGGCAACGGAAACAAGCCCTGATGACCAAACATCTCAAAATTTGCGCGCATATGGGGCAGCTGATCAAGCGATGTGGCCGCGAACCGATTTCGCGTATTTAAGGCACTAAAAAGCGAAGGCAAGTACAAGGCATTGCCATGGTGATGCGCGTTAGGATTTCCTAAATACAAACCGACCGCGTCTTGCCCGTACTGTTTTTGAATACCTTTTAATTTACTCGCAGCAATATCGAAGGCTTTATTCCAAGAGATCTTCTTCCACCCCTGCGCCGTCTTTAACAGCGGCTCTCGCAGACGGTCTGGATCTTCATGCAAATCTTTTAGTGCCAAGGCTTTAGGGCAAATATGGCCTTTACTCAAGGCATCTTTTATGTCGCCTTTGATAGATACAATCTGGTCTTTCTCTGTCTCGATAGCAATACCGCACATTGCTTCACAAAGATTACAAGTACGGTAGTGAGTATCCGTTACACGTGTTTTCATGTTATTGGCCTAAAGCGCATAAATTTATTTTTATAGAATCGCTCCGCTCATTCTGTCGAATAAAAGCAAAGTAGCGCGTTTTCTCTGTAACGCAGTATAGGCAGGCGAACTGATAGCGTCCACATATCGACGTTCACTTACCTTGGAACTCTCTGTGCCATTGTTCAATGCGCTCGGCGATGCCAGCGATCGCAAAATCGCAACGCAGGGAGGCAAATAAATCAAACGCATGCTGCCCTCCGGGCACTGCGGCAAAGGCAACTGGCGCCGCGGATACCTCAGATAATTTACTCACGAAATATTGCGCCTCAGCATAGGAAGTGAGTGTATCTTTATCGCCGTGCAACACTAAAAATGGCGGTGCATTTTTCGTAATATGCGTCACTGGGGACATTAAACGATAAAGCTCAGGGGCCTCAGCTTTTGTTTGCTTAATGATGTTTTTCCGCATAATGATTTCTAAGCCGACGCTGTTCTGTAAGCGCTGCTCATCCAGTAAATCGTAGATACCGTAAAAAGGAACGCACCCTTGCACGCTTGTATCCAGGTCTTCAAAACCTGGCTGAAATGATTTTTCATTTGCAGACAAAGACAAGAGCGAACTCAGGTGGCCCCCTGCAGAACCGCCCGTCGCTACGATAAAGTCTGGATCGCCACCATACTCTGCAATATGTTCCTTTACCCAGCAGAGTGCGCGCTTACAATCGATAATATGTTCAGGAAAGGTTGCCTTGGGGCTGAGACGATAACTAATGGAAACACTCACCCATCCGCGTTTGGCCATCTCTACCGTTAACGGAACACCCTGCTCATTCTTACTGCCGTAACCGTATGTCCAGCCACCCCCATGAATTTGCAGCAGCACTGGCGCCTTTTCGATTGGATTTTTTGGCCGTCGAATATCGAGCTTTAAGTTAAGGTCATCAACAGTATGAAAATGTATATCTTTTATAAGGTCTATCTCTTTATCACGAAATGCTTGAAACGGATTGAGTAGGCGCCGCCAGTTAGATTCCTCAAGATGTTTATAAATAGAGACGTTATCTGAATCACGGTGTGGCGCGACGATGCTTTCCATGATCGCTTTCATTTTATAGCCTGAATAATAGTGATAGGTCAGCATTACCCACGAGGCGACAATCACAGCCAAACCAATAAAGCCCCAAAAGCCATTTACCACATCGCCTAATATAAACAGCGCTAATAGTAATGCCTCAATCGCGATGAGATGGATCGCCAGCTCACCGCCCAACCAACCGAATAGGAAACTAAATACCATCCATTTAGGATGATAAAAATGGGGTTTTACAACGTTATATGCGAGAGCCGCACAAAGCACTGCAAATAAAACGAAAACGAAAGTCATAGCCGCTCCTAAGATATCGCCATCACTGGCACACCAAACAATTGATAATGATGCATCACCACACCGCCATAAGCGGCAAGCGCGATAATCACGACCAATGCATCCATATAAACAGGCCGATGCTGTATTGCTGGCATCACGCCACGACGTTTCACTGAAATACGATCATATATTGCAAACGCTAAAAACCCACCAAATAAACAAAGCGAGGCTAAATCACCATTGGCCAGTAAATGGCCAAGCGCCCATAACTTAATAGCCACCAGCATCGGATGCTTGAGAATACGTTTAATATTGCTCGGCACATACGTCGCAACCAGAGCAATAAAAGCTAATAGTACTAACAACATCGTGATGTGTCGCAAAAACATGGGAGGTTCCCAAATCGCCACATAGGGGGCCTGAGCCTTTCCATAAATAATCATCATAAAGCCCGCTAACGACACTAAGGCAAATAATCCCTTGTAAGGTAATGTGCCAATGCGCCCTATCAACGCTTCACGTTTTGTTGGAAAGGTTGGCAATAAATGCACGCCAAGAAAAACGAGCAAACCCGCAATCAGTAAAACCATTTTGTCTCTCTTTAGTATTTATTTATCTTAATTGTTTTTATAACAGCATAAGCAAATGGCTCAGCGCTGACCAGTGCTTCTTTCGTCTCACGCCTGCAAAAAATCGCATATATTCACTCCAGCATAAGACCTTCGCATGATAAGGTTAGGCAATGAAGAGCTTACAAAACTTACGCTACCAGCAAAATTTTCGATCATTACCTAACGCATTTTATCAAGATACGTTGCCACAGGGCTTAGACACGCCTGAGCTTGTCATTTTTAGCAAAGCCTGCGCGCAGCTTTTGCATCTAGACCCTGCATCGTTAACTGAAAAAGAAAGCTTACAAATGCTCTCAGGCCAAACCCTCCATGATGCATGGCGACCACTTGCGATGCGCTATTTTGGTCATCAATTTGGCTATTTGAATCCGGAACTCGGAGACGGCCGCGGAGTGCTTTTAGCGGATGTAGTCACGCCGAAAGGCGAACATTGGGACCTACACCTAAAAGGATCAGGCACAACCGATTTTTCGCGCGATGGCGATGGCCGCGCCGTGCTGCGTTCAAGTATCCGTGAATTTTTATGCAGCGAGGCGATGGCCGCCTTGAATGTTCCAACCACACGTGCACTCTCTATTGTAACGAGCGATACCCTCGTGCAACGTGAAGCGATAGAAAAAGCAGCCATGCTCATGCGTGTCGCCAAAACACATATCCGGTTCGGGCATTTTGAATTTGCCTACCACAGCAAGGATCAAACACTCCTCAACTCACTATGCGATCATGTCGCACAGCGGCACTTTCCGGATATTTTTGGCCATGCGCAGCAGAACGAAACCTTATTTAAACGCATTTGCGAAGCGACGGGGCACCTGCTTGCAACATGGCAATGCTTAGGCTTTGCACACGGCGTCATGAATACCGACAATATGTCAATCATCGGCGACACCTTTGACTATGGCCCGTATGGTTTTATGGAACGTTTTAAACCTAGCTTTATTTGCAACGGCTCCGATCATCAAGGGCGCTACGCTTTTGACCGTCAACCGGCTATTGGCCAATGGAATTTAAGTGTCTTGGCACAGGCCTTCAGCCCCATTGTTGAAAAGAAGGCGCTTAATGCAGGCTTACTGGCCTACAGCGAAACCTTCAACAGCTGTTTTATCGCCGGCATGCGGGCCAAATTGGGGCTACAGGCAGATAGCAATAATGAAACGGATCAAGCCTTGGTGATGGACACTTTCAAAATGCTCGAGCGATGTAACTTTGATTACAGCAATTTTTTTCGACAACTGTCTGAAATAAATGTAGACGAAACGTTGTCTCAACTTAGAAACGACGCCCTAGACCTAAAAGTATTCGAGGCTTGGCAAGCGAAATATAAGGCAAGGCTAGAAAACGAAACATACAGTTTGCGCGAGCGCTCTACGCAAATGAAACGCTGCAACCCAAAATATATCCTACGAAACTATCTGGCCCAGAACGCCATCGAAAAAGCGCAGCAAGGCGACTATTCAGAAATCAAAAAGCTGCACCAAGTGCTAACAAAGCCCTTTGACGAGCAACCTGAGCACGCAGCCTATGCAGCAAGCGCTCCTGAGTGGGCAACGAATCAATCTGTAAGCTGCTCGTCATAGCCACGCGCTTACAGCAGCAAGTCCTTATATTACGGACATGCTGCACTAAGAAATGATCTTAAGCAGATGCAATTCAAACATTAAAGCGGCATTAGACGGAATAGTCGGTGGCATGCCCGCTTCGCCGTAGGCGAGCGCTGCCGGCAAGGCAATACGCCATTTGGAACCAACAGGCATCATGAGCAAAGCCTCAGTCCAACCCGGAATTACTTGGTCGGTTGCAAATTGTGCCGGTTCATTGCGCGTCACGGAACTGTCAAACACCTGACCATCGATAAATGAACCGTGGTAATGTGTCAGCACACTTTGACCCGCAACAGGCACATCACCTCCACCGATCTCAAGCACTTCATATTGCAAACCAGAAGCGGTCGTTTGAACACCATCTCGCTTCGCATTTTCAATCAAAAAGGTCTCACATAACGACCGGTAGTCACTGGTGCGCTGCGCTTCAACTGCCTTGCGTTTCTCTTTAACCAAATCAAACGCCTCGTTTAACTCAGTCTCATCTAGTAACGAGGGCTCGCCTGCAAAGCACTGGCGAATGGCCAGAACGCAGGCTTCAATATCCATCCCTTCAAATTTGTTTTTGTGTAGTTGACGACCAAACTGCCAACCAAAGCCATAACTCACTTTTTGTTCCATACTCTCTGGCTTTTTCGCACATTTCTCTGACATAAACTTACTCGTTCTAGGTGACTACGTTACTTTTTGCTTTGCGCCGAGGCGCTTTAGGGGCGGGCAAGATCCCGACTGCTTGTTCCAACTCAACAATGCCATCTTCAACATAATCGAGTAGCCGTTGCATCGATGGCAGCGAACGACGACACGCCGTAAAACCAAACTCTAATTGATCGACATAAGAAAACATCGTGATGTTTAAGGCGATACGGTCAATCGGAATAGACACCGGATACATACCGTCTAGGCGCGCACCATTCAAATACAACTCTTTTTTAGGCCCTGGCACATTGGAGATCACCACATTAAACGCATTCAACTTACTCGATACACCCGTCACCATGTTGAGTGCCGCGGGGGCTAGGGTCAGTGCAGTATAATTCACCGCCTCTTCTAAACTCATCTGCGTATACCGGTTTTTTGATTCAAGAATCGAGCGTTTAATTGATTCAAGACGCTTCTCTGGGTCTGGAATATGTGTCGCTAGACTTGCCAAAATCATCGCCACCTGATTACCCGTGTCGCTATCGTCTCGGCGCATCGACATCGGCACCATCGCAATCAAGGGTTTGGTTGGCAGCGCGTTTTGACTTTGCAAATACTTTCGCAAGGCGCTGCCACACACCGCCATCACCACGTCGTTCAATGTGGAGCCAGATGCGGCACCAATTTTCTTAAACCGCTCGATCGGGTAAGACTGCGCGGCGAATCGACGCGAGCCGGTAATACGCGTATTGAGTAGACTATCGGGCGCTTGGAAAGCGGACACATAATCTGGGTTATTGCGCGCTTGTTTCAGCGCATGCCTCACTTCTTTCACCAAGGTGGGAATCGTTGAAATTTGTTTGCCTGCTTCCCCAGCGACCGTCGCTAAACTCGATACAAAATCGTTAGAGGCCAATTGCACGCCTTGTTCCTGAACTTTACGACGTTTCGGTTTTGGCATTGCCCACACCGGTGGGTAATTCATCGTGGTCGGGTCTTCAGAATAGAGTCGCATGGCCATTCGCATAGCCGCCACCCCATCGAGAAGACAATGATGCACCTTGAAATACATCGCGAATTGGCGGCTTTGCAAACCTTCGATTAAGTGGCATTCCCACATCGGACGCTCCCGATCCATTAACGCACCGTGCTTTACCGATATCAATGATAGCAATTCACGAATACGGCCCGGTTTGGGGAGGGCGCTATGTCGAAAGTGATGTTCCAGATCAAACTGCGGATCTTCATCCCAATAATAGCGACCAAACCGTGTCCGAAGCCGCTGATTAAACGGGTACTCGGGTTGCTGAAAACTACTCATGTATTCAGCCAAGTCGGTCACATAATTAGGGCCTGCATCCTCAGGAAAACTTAGCAAATGTAAGCCTCCAACATGCATAGGCTGCTGCCGTTTTTCCATCCAAAGAAAAAGCTGATCTGCCAAAGAAAGTGGTTTCATCCTAATACCCGAAGCGAAGTGTTGACTTGCATTAAAGGTGGGCAATTATGCGTGATTCGGCTGAACTTTCCCAATCAAATTTTGTAGGATATAGATCGGCTTGGGAGATAAACTGTCTAAATGAATCCAGCAACTATTAATCGTTATCTTGGTAATTGCCTGAGAGCTATCAGCCTCATGCTAATCTGCAGCGTTGCCCTGCAGGGCTGTCGTTACTGGTCACTCTATACATTTAGCCAACAATTTTGCGAGCCCCAGCGCTACATTGCCGTGCAAACCGTCGACCACCAACAAAGTTTGTTGTTCTCGAACCCCATATTACCCAAACAAGTGTTCGAACACTATTTGCGAGCCAACAGTTTTTCACAACGCTTTTCTTCTCAGCAAGTGCTCAGTGAATTCAGTTTAATTAACCCGCAAGCCGCGTCGATCTCGCCCCCAACTTTTTCTGTTAAAGCACTGTATACACGACACGGCGATGATTTCTTACTCGCGAGCGGTTATTTAGATCCCGCGCTAAGTGAAATTTATTCTCGTCACTTTATTGAACAGGTCATTTCTTCATTTTGCGCCAGCGATGTCGATCTCACTTTAAGCAAGCTTGACGCAACACTCAGCTTGCCGAGCATACCCAAAACGATGCTCCCGACACTGGTCGATTATCAAAATAACGTCACGAGTCAGCAAATTAACGCGACAACCTTTATTGCAGACTTTGAATTTGTTGAACGTGATCTGAACGGTGTGACCTTTGGTCAAGAAAAACATATCGCGCTAGAGAGTCGATTCTCACCAGAAGGCATATTGGAACATATGCATTTACGGTATCAGAACTATCAACTGTGGTTAGATTTCGTTAACGCAAGCGGGCGCCTCTACGTGAAACGCTCCTAAGGTAGTCACAAGTGAACGGAGATTACGACATCCCAGCCCAAGCAACAGAGCAGGTGTTGATAGTGAAAAAAAGCCGCTTCATCGCGCAGATTTTCCCTACAACATCACGCGAACAAGCGCGCGCCTGCTTGCAGCACATACAAGCACAATACCCGGATGCACGGCATCATTGCTGGGCATCTCAAATTGGCTCACCCAGTCAGCCAACATGGGTGGCTACGTCAGACGATGGTGAACCCGTAGGTACCGCCGGCAAACCCATACTCAACGTGATACAGCATAAGCTCGTTGGTGATGTGACCGTGATTGTTACACGCTATTTCGGTGGCATTAAGCTAGGCGCTGGAGGGTTAGTACGCGCTTATTCACAAGCAGTGCAACAAGCATATGATACGCTCACAACGCATCGA
>CAJWAD010000011.1 GCA_913020245.1 uncultured Oleiphilus sp. | reverse complement strand
ACAACGGGTAGGTTTTCGAAAAAATCAGGGGCTTGCGCGGTTTTGGCCGCCAGTTCTGCTTTAAATTTTTCGCTCGTAAAGTAGTGAAGCTCAAGCACAGTCATCGGGACAAGTGAACCCTTTAGCTGCAGGCAGGGACCCGCATGTTGATCGCTATCTGTACTTTGTTCATAGCTGAAGCTGGCTTGTGTTTCTTTGGGTTGGTCGGCGTTAAGCGTGGTGCTCATTGTCGGGCCTAGCGAGATGATGGTTTATTGTCATTTTTGTCGCGCGGCAAGGCGGAACAAACCGGACGTTCATTTTATCCGCATATTAGCACGAGATAGGAGAGCGTGTGGCTTAAAATAAGCTGATATTTTGGTAATGATAGATAAACCGTTTATTGCAGCGCAGAGGCTTTGATTGCAGGCTGGCCGGGCCTATAATGGTTAACATATAGCCGGCAAAAGACTGGCAGTTGATTTAAGGAAGACGCATCCCAATGAGTACAGACTTGCCCAGCCTTGATGAAGGCGTCGAACGCGTATCCATGCGTGATTATACCGAAAAAGCATACCTCGATTATTCTATGTACGTCATCCTCGATAGGGCATTGCCACATGTTGGCGACGGCTTAAAGCCTGTGCAACGCCGTATCGTCTATGCGATGTCTGAACTGGGCTTAAAAGCGACCGCAAAATACAAAAAATCGGCGAGGACCGTGGGTGATGTGCTTGGTAAATTCCATCCGCATGGTGACAGTGCTTGTTATGAGGCGATGGTGTTGATGGCGCAGCCATTCAGTTACCGTTACCCATTGATTGATGGTCAGGGAAATTGGGGGTCAGCGGATGATCCAAAATCGTTTGCGGCGATGCGCTATACCGAATCTCGCTTAGCTCCCTATGCTGAGGTGCTGTTGCAAGAACTTGGACAAGGGACGGTCGATTGGGCGCCAAACTTTGATGGCACCATGGATGAGCCTAAAACGTTGCCTGCACGATTACCAAATGTACTGCTCAATGGTACAACTGGAATTGCCGTGGGCATGGCAACAGATGTTCCGCCGCATAATCTTCGTGAGGTCGCGAGCGCTTGTATTCATTTGTTAGATGACAAAAAAGCAAGTGTTGATGAGTTGATGGCCCACGTGAAGGCCCCTGATTATCCAACCGCTGCAGAAATTGTAACGCCACAAAAAGATTTGCTGTCGCTGTATGAGACGGGACGTGGCTCGGTAAAAATGCGAGCTATTTATGATAAAGAAAATGGCGACATCGTCGTCACTGAATTACCGCATCAAACGTCAGGTGCAAAAGTGCTAGAGCAAATCGCTGCGCAAATGCAGGCAAAGAAATTGCCAATGGTTGCAGATTTACGTGATGAGTCAGATCATGAAAATCCAACGCGCCTCGTGATTGTTCCGCGTTCTAATCGTGTCGATATCGATACCTTGATGGGGCATCTATATTCAACCACCGATTTAGAAAAAAGCTACCGTGTTAATCTGAATATGATCGGTATTGATGGTCGGCCAGCAGTGAAAAGCCTGAAAGAAATTCTCGTTGAATGGCTGGCATACCGCACTGATACAGTGACGCGTCGCCTGCAGTATCGCCTCGAAAAGGTAGAGAAACGTCTGCACCTTTTGGAAGGCTTGCTTGTCGCGTTTTTAAATATCGACGAGGTGATTCATATTATCCGCACGGAAGATGAACCCAAAGCGGTGTTAATGCAGCGTTTTGATTTATCCGATACCCAAGCCGATTACATTCTTGATACCAAGTTGCGCCAGCTAGCGCGCTTGGAAGAGATGAAAATTAAGTCGGAGCAGGAAGCGTTAGAAAAAGAGCGTCAGTCTTTGATGAAGACCTTAGGCTCCAAAGCCCTAATGAAAAAGCTTATTAAGAAAGAAATACTTGAAGATGTAGAAAAGTATGGGGACGAGCGACGTTCGCCCATCGTTGAACGAGCTGAAGTGAAGGCGTTTTCTGAATCAGATCTCCTAAGCTCGGAGCCGGTGACCGTCGTGTTGTCGGAAAAAGGCTGGGTGAGGGCTGCAAAAGGACACGATATTGATCCCAGTGGTTTGAACTATAAGTCAGGCGATTCATTCAGTTTAGCCGCGCGTGGTAAAAGTAACCAAAGCTCTGTGTTTATTGATTCGACGGGTCGCGCTTATACCTTGGCGACGCATACGCTCCCGTCAGCACGCGGTCAGGGTGAACCGCTCACCGGTAAAATTAACCCACCTTCTGGTGCAACCTTCAAAGCCGTCTTGTTAGGTGAAGCCGAGCAGCGGCTCTTGATGATGTCGGATGCGGGTTACGGTTTCGTGAGCACGCTTGGTGATTTGCAATCAAAGAACAAAGCGGGCAAGGCGGCCTTGAGTGTTCCGAAGGGCGCTGAAGTGATGCACCCGATAGCCATCACGGATGTCGATACGCAATACATTGCTGCTGTGAGTAACGAGGGGCGTATGTTGGTGTTTCCAGTGAAAGACTTACCGGCTTTGGCGAAGGGGAAAGGGAATAAAATTATCAGCATCCCGTCTGCTCGTGTGCAAAGCCGTGAAGAGCTGATGGTAACGGTGGCGCTATTTTCTGAAGATGATTTCTTGATCATTCATTCTGGCAAGCGCCACCTCAAACTGCGCTTTAATGATTTAGAACACTACATTGGTGAGCGTGGACGTCGTGGACACAAGCTGCCACGCGGTTTACAGAAAGTTGATCGTATGGAAATTCAACCTCGCCGTGCGCCGGTTGATGCGCCCATAAACGATGATGATACAAGGCAAAGCTAGGCTGCGATAACGCCATTAAAAGGAAACGAAACGGTTTGAGCGAAATTATTCTTATTAATGTGTCGGGTCGAGATAAGCCGGGGCTGACGTCTGAAATGACCTCGATTATGGCGAGCTATGATATTCGTATTTTGGATATAGGGCAGGCTGTTATCCACGAACAGTTAACATGGGGAATTTTGATAGAGGTGCCCCAAAATAAAGAGGCGTCGAGTGTCTTGAAAGATTTATTGTTCCGCATGCATGAGTTGGAACAAGAAGTGAGTTTTAAACCTGTAAGCCCCGAACAATATCAAATTTGGATGCAGGGCAAAGGTAAAAATCGGTATATCGTCACCTTATTGTCGCGCGCCATTACCGCTGAACAAATATCGCGCGTTTCGGCGATTACAGCCGAGCATGGTTTGAATATTGACAATATTACCCGCTTATCGAGTCGTCCATCGTTAGAAAAAGACGATGAGACCGCGAAGAAAGCGTGTATCGAGTTTTCGGTGCGCGGTACGCCGCCAAACCTTGATAAATTGCGCGCAGATTTTTTGCACATCGCGAGTGAATTAGAGGTAGATATCGCTTTTCAGCAGGATTCGATTTTTCGCCGTAATCGTCGTTTGGTTGTGTTCGATATGGATTCAACTTTAATTGAAGCTGAAGTGATTGATGAGCTCGCCAAAGAGGCAGGTGTAGGGGAGCAGGTGGCTGAAATTACTGAGCAGGCGATGCAAGGTAAAATTGATTTTACGGAGAGTTTCGCGCGGCGCGTTGGGCTGTTAGAGGGGCTAAGTGAGACCGTTTTAGAAGACATCGCAAAGCGTCTGAAAATGACAGAAGGCGCGGAACGCTTAATTGGCACACTGAAAAGTTTAGGCTACAAGACCGCTATTTTATCCGGCGGCTTTAATTATTTTGCACAAGGCTTACAGCGCAAGCTGGGCATTGATTATGTATTCGCCAATGAGCTAGAAATTGAAAATGGCAAAGTCACGGGTCGGGTCACGGGCCGCGTTGTAGACGGGCAGCGTAAGGCAGAATTGCTCGATGAATTAGCAGCGAAAGAACAGATTGGCCGAGAACAAGTGATTGCGATCGGTGATGGTGCGAATGACCTGCCGATGTTAAGCCGAGCGGGTCTCGGCGTCGCATTCCGAGCGAAGCCCTTGGTAAAAGAGAGCGCAAAGCATGCGATCTCTAATTTAGGCTTGGATGCGGTGCTTTATTTAATCGGTTTTCGTGATCGAGAATCGGAATAAAGACTGTATGCCGCGGGCAAATGCTTTTTAGGTATTTGCCGCCTTTTGTTTTTGTTGCTCGAGTACTTTTCGATGCTTGCGGCTAAGATCTAAAAAACGCGGCGTTGGCCCCACATCCTCATAGAGCGGGTCGTCCATTTCATCTCTTGCAACTTCTTTTGTGCCGGCAATGTAGGGGAAGCTCGTTTCCAGTTCTTCCAGCGCAGCAGAGATCATTTCACCAAGTATCTCGCTTTCGCTGCGACGCGGGTACATCTCGCATAAGGCAGCTAATTTTGCAGCATCCTCTATGGGTAGACGTAAGCTGTATTCCTTCTGCGTCATTGTGGCTTTCGCTTGTTTTTCCCAAAACTTTGCCAGGGCGCTTATTTTCATATTGAACATCCTTTCTTGTTCGCCGGAGTGTGCTGAGCTGGATTTAATTTTACCTGCCCTATTTATCAAGATAGATTAGAGCGCGCACTTACGCTAAGTTTATCGCTAGAAAAGTTATTTTTTACGCTTCTTAAGGAGAGTTTTGTGGCAGAACTACATCCCGCGTTAAGAGAAAATGTTCGTTTGCTTGGCAGTCTTTTAGGACAAAATGTAAGAGAACATCACGGTGAGGCAATTTTCGCAAAAGTGGAAGCTATCCGCCAAGCGGCAAAGGCGGATAGGGATGTACCAGATGGCGATGCCAGTGCCTCGCTTGTCAAGTTATTACATGATTTATCTGATGATGAACTACTCCCCATTGCGCGTTCGTTTAATCAGTTTTTAAACCTTTCAAATATTGCGGAACAATACCATACCGTTCGGCGACGCAAGGAGCAGGCAGAGGACGGCGTAGAGCGTTTCGATGAACTTTTTGAGCGTTTAAAAGCGAGCGGGAAACATGCTGACGAGCTGGAATCTTTAATTAAAAAAATGAAGATTGAGTTTGTGTTAACGGCGCATCCAACGGAGGTGACACGTCGTACTTTAATTATGAAATACGATGCGATGGCAGATTGTTTGGCACGAGCGGACCGTTCCGATGTCAGTGATTATGAGCGTAAGCAAATCGAAGCGGAGCTAAATAGTTTGGTCTGCGAAGCATGGCATACGAACGAGATTCGCCTCGAGCGACCAACTGCAGTTGAAGAGGCTAAATGGGGCTTCGCGGTTATCGAAAATAGTTTATGGGCGGCAGTACCTGCATTTATGCGGGATTTGGATCATGCGCTGGAAGCGAATTTTGACTTTTCTCTGGGGCCTGAAATCCAGCCAATCCATATTGCCTCTTGGATGGGCGGCGATCGTGATGGTAATCCTAATGTCACGGCAAAAGTCACCAAAGAAGTGCTGAGTTTGAGTCGTTGGATGGCCGCAGATTTATATTTGCGTGATATCAGTGCCTTGATGACACATTTGTCTATGTGGCAGTGCACGCCAGCCTTGCAAGCGCTGGCTAATCAATTAAATGCTGATAATTCACGTAATAAAGAAGAGCCTTATCGTGTTGTGTTAGCTGATTTAAAACGCCGTTTAATGCGCACTAAAACGTGGGCGGCGCAAAAAGCAGCCGGTCAGCGAGCTGATGATCAAGATATCTTGCTCGAAAACGCTCAACTCATTGAGCCTTTGCTACTCTGTTACAACTCGCTCAAGTCCGTCGGCATCGCTACGGTAGCAGATGGTTTGTTGCTCGATACGATTCGGCGCGCACAGTGTTTTGGCCTGGAATTGGTGAAACTAGATGTGCGTCAAGATTCGGAGCGCCACTTGAATGCGATGTCTGAATTGACGCGTTATTTAGGTGAGGGTGACTTTGCTGAGTGGGACGAAACAAAAAAACAAGGCTATTTGGTCAAGGAGTTGTCGAGCAAGCGGCCTTTAATTCCTGATCATTTTGAGGCGTCAGATGAGGTGCAGGAAGTGCTAGATACCTGCAGAGTGATCGCATCCGAGCCAGAATCGGCGTTTGGCTCATATGTTATTTCAATGGCCAGCCAACCGTCCGATATCCTCACGGTTATTTTGTTATTGCGGGAAATGGGATTGCGCCGCGCGATGCGCGTGGTGCCCTTGTTTGAAACCTTGGACGATTTATCCGGCGCATCACAATCGATTGATGCGCTGTTATCTTTACCTTGGTATCGCGCCTATTGTGATGATTTTCAACAAGTGATGATCGGCTACTCGGACTCAGCTAAAGACGCCGGACAATTGGCGGCAGGATGGGCACAGTATACGACGCAGGAAGAGTTAGTGGAGACGGTTAAAAAACACGGTGTTCAACTAAACTTATTCCATGGTCGTGGGGGTACCGTAGGACGCGGCGGCGGTCCCGCCAATCGAGCGATTCTGTCTCAGCCGCCTGGGTCCGTAAATGGTGGCTTTCGTATTACAGAGCAGGGTGAAATGATTCGGTTCAAGTTTGGGTTACCTGAAGTCGCAAAACAAAGTTTAAAGCTTTACATGAATGCGGTGATAGAGGCCAGTTTGTTGCCGCCCCCAGCGCCTAAACAAGCTTGGCGTGAACAAATGAATGCGATGACCGCGCAATCGGTAAAGTCGTATCGGTCTGTGGTTCGAGAAAATCCAGATTTTGTTGATTATTTCCGCGCGGCGACCCCCGAACAGGAACTCGGTAAGCTTGCGCTAGGGAGTCGTCCTGCGCGCAGGAAAGCGGGCGGCGGCGTTGAATCGTTGCGCGCTATTCCATGGATTTTTGCGTGGATGCAGATACGTCTGATGCTGCCCGCCTGGTTAGGTAGTGATGAAGCGCTGCAAGCTGCGATTGACGACGGCGGCACTGATACGTTGCGTGAGATGATGGCGCAGTGGCCATTTTTTAGGACGCAAATTGATATGCTTGAAATGGTATTGATTAAAGGCGATTACCGTATCGCTCGCTATTACGATCAAACACTTGCGCCGACGTCGCTTAAACCGCTAGGACGAGTATTGAGGCATCGTTACCGAGACATGATCGGCGTGATTAATACGCTTAAACAGCAGCCTGAACTAATGAGTGCGAGCCCTGTATTTGGGCAATCATTGCGCGTAAGAGCAACGTACACTAACCCTTTGCATTATTTACAAGCCGAATTATTGCGGCGTGAGCGATTTGGGGAGGCGAATGAAGGTATTGAATTACAAACGCTAGAAATGGCGTTGAAAGTAACAATGGCCGGTATTTCTGCCGGCATCCGGAATACTGGATAATGGTGATTTGTACAAACGGTTACAAGAACACCATCAACTGTAAAATGAAACTGTGACTTAGCGCCGGTCAGCGTTTTTATGGGCGACTAGACTTTTCAATAGCTTAATTTAAAAGAAGAGTTTAGTTGTGCCCCTAGCATCCCGTATTCAGCAGTTTATCGATCAAAAAGCCATTAATGTTCAGGCTATTCATCATGCCCGGAGTGGCAACTTAACGCATGCCATTGCATTGGCAAATGCCTTGCCTGAGCAGGTAATTAAAACGATCGCGCTCGTTGATCGAGAAGGGCCCGCCTTACTCGTTCTGCCTTTTTTGGTTAACGTGGATTTAGCCAAGCTTAACAGCCACGCAAAACGTAATTTTCAGCGACTAAACGGTGAACAAACTAACTTAGTTTTTTCAGACTGTGACCAAGGGCACTTGCCTGGTTTGGCAACGGCTTATGGCTTACCCGTTTTTGTAGACGAGGCGGTGCTTAATCTTGAGTATTGCTTCGCCGCGAGCGGGTGTGCAAGCACCCTCCTTAAAATGTCGAGTGTTTCAGTGCGATGTGCGATGGAGACCGCGATCAAGGGTGATTTTTCACATTGCTCAGACGAAACACAGGTGTATGGCCGTGAGGGGTTAAAAGCATATAGCGGGGCAGTGTCCATTGAGTCGGTGACCGAGCGTCTGCAAAAAATATATCGGTTGCCGCCGATGCCTGAGACGGCCATACGCATTTTACATATGACGCAGGATCCGAATGCATCGCTCGATGATTTGGCGACACTAATCGAGAGAGATCCGAGCTTGGCAGCTCAAATATTGCGCTATGCGCGCTCAGCCTTATTTAACTTTCGAGGTGAATTAACGAGCGTTAAGGATGCCGTGAACATTGTATTGGGGTTTGAGCGAGTCTCTAAGCTTGCATTAGGAATTGCCGCCACTAAGGCGTTTGATGTGCCAAATAACGGACCACTTGGGCTTGCCGCGTTTTGGCAGCATGCGCTATATACCGCCGTGTTGTCGCAGGCACTTGCGACACTCTCTGCACCCGACGTCGGGCTAGATCATGAAGATGCTTACCTTGCTGGTTTGTTACATAATTTCGGTTTGCTATTAACGGGGCATTTGTTTCCGCCTGAGTTTCGAATGCTTAATAAATTGCGCGAGGCAGAGCCCGATGCGCCAATGTGCGCAATCGAAAAGCAAGTATTTGGCATGGGCAGTGCACAAGAATTTATTAGTTTGGGCCATGGTTCAATGGGCGCTATTTTACTCAAACTTTGGGGGATGCCCGAGGTGTGCATTAAAACAGCGGCGATGCATCAAAAAACCGATTATCAGGGTGAGCATCAATGTTATGTCCAGCTTATTCAGTTAAGTAATGCGTTGCTCGCGCAGTATCAAATCGGTGATGAGTGCGTCGATACAAATATTGCGGTGTTATGTGAAAATCTGGGGTTTACGGAGGACCATGCGCAGCAGCTGGCTGCAAGCGTTGTAGAGCAATGCCAAAGCATGTCTAGTTCAACAGCGAGTATGGTCGCCTAGGTCGTTTGTATGGCCAATTTAAGAATATGGCCAATTTCTATCTCTATTTCTATCTCTATTTCTTAGATATTTTAAGGGGGCTTTGCCCCTTGTTCGTCTTGCCCTATAATGGCGCCAATTGATTTTTGCTTAGCTTAACTTTACTCGCGTTTTAATGGTACCCGGCGTGTTAAAGACTGCGCCCAGTGCGCGGCAATAAAATAGATCGCCCCGACGTTATAAAATCAGCGACTTCCGGTGTTAAGGCGGCTGTTTTTTAACAGCGCTTAACCTGTGTTGTGCATATAAAGCGTCATTGCGAGAGCCAAATCGAAACAGAATTTTAGATTTTTATACAATTTGGAGTAATTTATGAGATTGATTCTGCTCGGCGCCCCAGGTGCCGGAAAGGGTACACAGGCGCAGTTCATTACCGAAAAATACGGTGTGCCACAAATCTCGACAGGTGATATGTTGCGCGCAGCGGTAAAAGCCGGGTCGCCACTGGGCATAAAGGTAAAAGAAGTAATGGCATCGGGTGGTTTAGTTTCAGATGAGACGATCATTGCGTTGATTCAAGAGCGTATTCAAGATAAAGATTGCGAAAATGGCTTCTTGTTCGATGGCTTTCCTCGCACGATCCCACAAGCTGAAGCGTTAAAGACGCAAGGCATTGATATCGATGCGGTGGTTGAAATTAATGTGGATGATGAAGAAATCGTGAGCCGCCTAAGTGGTCGTCGGGTGCATGAGGCGAGCGGCCGCATCTACCATGTAAAATACAATCCACCTGAAGAAGACGGCAAGGACAATGCAACGGGTGAACCGCTCGTTCAGCGCGAAGATGACCAGGAAGACACCGTTCGTAAGCGTTTAGACGTTTACCATAGCCAAACGGCACCGTTGGTTGAATACTATGGGTCTCTTGCCGCGTCCGGCGATGCCACAGCACCTAAATATATCAAAGTAAATGGTGTAGGCGCGATGTCAGAAATAAAAGACCAAATAGTATCTGGTTTGTCCGCTTAGTCGACTCGCAGTACATAAAATACAAGGCCGGCAATGATCGGCCTTTTCTTTTTTTGACCCAAAGCGCTTGAACCCGTATGTCAATAATACTTGCTTTTGATACCTCTACCGAAACGTGTTTGGTTTCATTGTTAGTAAATGATGAAACAATAAATTTGGCGCATCTTGCTGCGCGTGAGCATGCACAGCGTATTTTACCCATGGTGGATCAAGTGCTTGCAGAAGCAGGTATCGGCTTATCGGATTGCGATGCAGTGGCTTTTGGTCGGGGGCCTGGCTCGTTTACCGGCTTGCGTATTGCTGCAGGGATTGCTCAAGGCTTAGCTTTCGGCCAAGACTTATCTGTCATTCCTGTTTCAAGTTTACAAGCACTCGCTTATTCTGCGTATGGTGCACTCATAGAGACCGGTGTGCCGGTCGCTGATTTACCCAGTTGTTTGTCATTGATCGATGCGCGCATGGACGAAGTTTATTGTGCTGAATACCGCGCTAATGACTGGGGCGGAATCGTTATTCCTGAAGCTTTAAGTGCCGAATCGGTCGTTAAGCCTGAGGGGTTAGAGGTAAGTGGTGCCGGTAAGTATTTAGTCAGTGGTGATGGCTTGCGTTATCAAGATCGGTTCGCTGAATCGGTACGCATGCAATTACAAACAACCGAGGCGATTGGCGTGCCTAGCTCTCAGGCGATTGCAGAGCTTGCGTTGCCAATTTGGCAAGAAGGGGGTGGGGTAATGGCTGAACTCGCCGCACCGGTTTATGTGCGCGATACAGTCGCGTGGAAAAAACTCCCGGGCCGAGAGTGAGCGGGGTTTTCGCGTCGTTATGAGAAAGGATCACTAAGTCGATGGAATGGTTACAAGCGATTATTTTGGCATTTATTCAGGGATTAACTGAATTTTTGCCTATTTCGAGTTCGGCGCATCTCATCTTGCCCGCCGCTCTATTTGGTTGGGAAGATCAAGGCCTAGCGTTTGATGTTGCGGTGCATGTAGGCAGCTTGTTCGCTATTATCCTCTATTTTAGAAAGGATATTTTTTCTATTGCGAAGGCTTGGTTTGCTGGGCTTGCGGGTAGGGCTAATTCCTCAGCGCAGCAGCAGGAAAATCGTTTAGCTTGGCTTATCATTCTAGCCACGGTGCCTGCCGGACTAGCTGGACTTATTTTCGATGACTTTATCGGTGATAATCTGCGTTCAACTGCCGTTATTGCAACCACCACGATACTGTTTGGTATTTTGCTCTGGTATTCAGATTCACATGGTGAGCGGTCTGTTAAACTTGAGAACATTAATATAAAGCAGGCAGTTATTATTGGTCTGAGTCAGGCTATTGCTTTAATTCCCGGAACCTCTCGTTCTGGTATCACGATGACCGCTGCGCTGTTGTTAGGGTTTACACGTGATGCGGCGGCTAGGTTTTCGTTCTTGCTTTCCGTACCGTTAATTGCGGCGGCCGGCTTGTTGAAGTCAAAAGAGCTGTTGGACAGTGGGACAGCCCAGCAGTGGGAGCTCATTGGCATAGCGAGCTGTGTGTCATTCATCAGTGCCTATGCGTGTATTCATCTGTTTCTTAGCTTTTTAGAGCGGATTGGTTTTACGCCTTTCGTGATCTACCGCTTGCTTTTAGGATTGCTTCTAATCGGCTTACTCTTGGCTTCCTAGCTTTGTTTGCGATACCATTGTGTTTGTTTTGATCAGCTCATGCGCAGTCTATGCTTATTTCTAACCCTAACAATGTAAACACAACGCCTGTTGCTAATAATAATGGCACCTTGGTTGCGCGCGATAGACGTGAGCAAGAGTCGCAAAAGTCAGAAGTGCGTGAGCTAAATGAGGTAAATGCGACCGTTCTTAGTACCTCGGAACTGGTCGAGCGTGGTGAGTTAAAACAACAAGAGCGCGTACAGCGTATTGTACAAAATGAAAGCGCCTCGTTCAGTGCTCAACAAGGTATTGCTCAATACCAGCAAACAGTCGAGGCGGCAAAAGCCTTTGAAGGTGGCGAGCTTGTTGGTATCGATTTATACGCTTAGCAACGCTCTTCTATTCCTCTCTCTATTTTCACGTGAACGTTAATGGTTTACCTGCGTCATCAAATTTCAATTAATATAAATATGTCTGCGGCGGATGTGCTGATAAAAGAAGCGACAGCCCTTGCAGACGAACTCTCCCTTACCTTGCATCACTCGCTTGAACTAAAAGAGATGAGCACCCCTTACGTATTGAATATCGATCATTCAGGCGTGTCGCTCTGCCAAACTGCAAAGGGTGCTGCGGGACCTATTTCGGCGAATTTTGACCAAGGTAAGAATCGTCATCGACGCTTGTACGGTGGAGGAAATGGTCAATTGATCGCGAAAGCGGCCGGGTTAAAAAAGAGCACGACACCGCGTGTTTTCGACGCAACTGCAGGCCTAGGACGCGATGCCTTTGTACTGGCATCGCTTGGCTGCGAAATAACCTTGATGGAGCGTTCCCCTATTATTAGCTTTTTGTTAGCGGACTCGATTCGTCGCGCACAGCATAGTGAAGACCCTGCACTCGTAGCCATTGCAAAACGTATGCACTTACAGGGTGGCAACGCGATTGATTGGATGCGCGATGCAGTTGCCCCATTAGCCGATGTCATCTACCTTGACCCGATGTACCCTGCGCGAGAAAAAAATGCTTTAGTTAAAAAAGAAATGCGCGCATTTCACGACTTGGTGGGTGAAAATTTAGATGATCACGAGTTGCTAGAGGCAGCCCTAACGACTGCCGAGCATCGCGTTGTGGTGAAAAGACCCCGCAAGGGTGATCGCATTAATGGCCCTTTGCCACAGTTAGTGTTAAGTGGTAAAAGTGCGCGATATGACGTGTATACCTTAAAAGCGTTTCCCAAATAGGCTGCGTTTTAACGCTCTGCCGTCGCTTGCAGAACGGAATGACGTAGTTCGGCATTCATTACTAATTCCGCATCGTTCACTACTTGTATGACCTGCGCGTCATAATCCAGCATACCCTCATCTGTTTCAGTTAACGCGTGTTTGTCTTTTAGCGTACTAATGAAGTTTCTGAATAGGGCTTTGTCAAAGAATTCTGGTGCATTCAAGCCAAACAGAATTGACATACGTTCAGCCATCATCGTACTTTTTTGTTCTAACTCTTTTGCATTTAGTTTACCCGAGCCATGATTCGTGAGCACGGCGATGGCGATATAATAGCGCTCGAGTGTTGGCATGATAAACCGTGAGAGCACGCTTAGACGCAGGAACGCCGTTGTGCCCAGTGCAGGGCGTGTAATATTTTCACCTTCAAGGCTAATTAAACCACTTTCTTCCAGTTGTTTTAACCAGCGATCAAACTCGGCATCCACTTCGTCACCCTCGAAAAGCAGAAATAATTCAGATCGAATATAGGGGTACACAGAGCGAAATAAGCGATGCACTTCGGTACGCTTGATCACAGGATTATTATGCACAAGGCTTGCAATGAGTGCGGGTATAGCAAACAGGTGTAAGATGTTATTACGGTTATAGGTCAGCAAGATTGCATTGCGATCTGTTAGGGAAATTATGTCACCCAGTGAGTTTTCTTGGCGGTGCAACAGTCCCATGGCTTCCGTGTACTCGATCCAATCAAAGCCGTCGCCTTCTGCAAAGCTCATGAAATCACTGTAAGGCGCTTTTTCAATAAGTTGCGCGAAAAAAGTGGTGAGTGTTGCAAGCTCCTTGGCATCCATGGCTTGGCGATTCGTAGCGAGAAGAATTAATGCAGTGAGGTTAACCGGATTAAGCGAAACCGATGAATTGATGCGCGTCGTAATCTCGAGTGACAGATCGGCGACTACTTTATTAAACCAAGCCGGTTTGATTTCTGGATCATAGCTTTCGTTTAAGTCGTCTTTCCAACCGGGTTGCTGTTGGCTCATGTAGTCGCCAAGAACAATCGGCTCCCCGAAGTTGACCGCTACTTTACCGAATGACTTACGCAAGTTTTTGAGCGATTTAAATAAACCGAATACTGATTCTTTTTGTTTCTCTTTACCACGCAGTTCGCCAAGGTAAGCGCCACCTTCCAATACTTTTTCATAACCAAAATAGACCGGAATTAAGGCGATCGGTTTTTGTTGATCGCGCAGATAGCTTGATACTGTCATGGCGACCATGCCCGCTTTGGGTTGCAGAGTGCGGCCAGTTCGACTGCGTCCGCCTTCGACAAAGTATTCGATTGAATATCCCTTTTTGAACATGGTATGAATATATTCAGAGAACAAGGTGGCGTAAAGCTTATTTCCTTTAAAGCTTCGGCGCATAAAAAATGCGCCGCCGCGACGCAAAATGGAACCAACAATGGGCAGGTTTAAGTTTATGCCTGCTGCAATATGCGGCACCATTATGCCTTCCGCGAATAGCAAAGAGGACAGAAGTAAATAATCGATATGGCTGCGGTGACAGGGTACATAAACGACCGCATGGTCTTTTGTTATTTCACGCACCATATCAACATTTTTTGCAGTGATGCCCTTGTAGATCTTGTTCCAAAGACGATTCAGCATGCGTTCTAAAAAGTGGATGGTAGAAATTTGAAGGTTGGCGGCAATCTCATCACCATACTTTCTGGCCAAGTCTTCGATTTCCTTGATGTCTTTCTCTTCACTTTTCGCTTGTTCTTGAATGACTGCTCTGACCGCAGGGCTTTGCACTAGATCGTTCACCAAGGTGTGCCGATGACTAAGGTCCGGACCGAGAACGGTTTGACTTACGCGACGAAAATGTACGCGAAGTATGCGCGCAGTTTTACGTTCCGTGCGCTTGGGATCTTGCTCGGTGTCGTTATACAACTCGCGTAATGACATTGGCTTGCTGAATTGAACATAGGTGCGACGCCCATGCAGAATAATCGTAAATAGGCGACGAAGTGGGTTGACGGCTGCTCGGCTATCGGTGAACAAAAGTTGTAGCCATGATTTTTCTTTCATTGGCGAGCGGCCCCAAAAAATTGAGACCGGTACGAGCTGCACGTCACAGTCTTCCTCGCGCCCCATGTCGGTAACAATTTGCTTTAAACGCCCCGTGACTACGGGCCGCTGCTTGCGACGCAACCACCGACCAAGCGGCTCATACAAAAAGAAAAAGGACCGTCGCACTTCGTCACCGGCCAGTAGCAATTTTTGTTGCGAAGAGGGCAGGCTCGAGCGAATACAGGCATTTTCTAACACTAATCGCGATGAGAATGAGCGGTATTGAAGTACGTAGATGACCGGTTTAGAGGGGTCGAGTTGCAAACTATCTTGATCGGCACCATTTATTTCTGAGCGTACCCAAAAGAAAAGAATTTTTCGAATTAAGCTAAAGAGGAGGGATGATAAGGTGAAAAAGCGGCTCATGGACAAAGGCTCTGACTCAAAGATGCACCTAGTGTAAAACTTAGGCAGAGCACGAGTAAAGCAGGATATTTTTTCGCTGATGCCATATGCGAACGCTCTGACGCGCTTAATAGAAAATGACCAAGTGGAAAGGTAGTGCGCTTCGTCTTGAACTGAATATTTTCTCACACTATATTGCGAGGCTTAAGTGCTTGACTAAAGCAGGTGGTGACGACGCAATAAAAACGTATCGTCAGTGATATAAATAAAACGTTTAAGTGTGACTGGTATTGAGAATTAGATGATCAAAGTAGAGGGTTTATCTAAGCATTTTGGCCAATTCTGTGCGGTAAATGATATTAGTTTTTCCGTGCAGCCGGGCGAGGTGCTGGGCTTTTTAGGGCCAAACGGAGCGGGCAAGTCAACCACTATGAAAATGTTGACAGGTTTTTTAACGCCAAGTTCAGGGGTTATTTCGCTAGCGGGGCATAATGTGATCGCGCAGCCGGTCGCGGCGCAAAAAATACTGGGTTATCTGCCTGAAGGGGCACCAGCCTATTCAGATATGACGGCACGTGCTTCGCTTGAGTTTGTGGGTAAAGTTCGTGGTTTCGTAGGCCAAGAATTAAAGCAAAAAATAGCAGAAGTGGCTGAGCAAGTGGCACTCGAATCGGTGTTAGATAAACGCGTAGAAACGTTATCTAAAGGTTATCGTCGTCGGTTGGGGCTTGCACAAGCCATTATTCATGATCCAAAAGTGTTGATTTTAGATGAGCCGACAGACGGATTGGATCCCAACCAAAAACATCAAGTGCGTAAGTTAATTAAAAATCTGGCTGAAGATAAGATCGTGATCGTGTCGACGCATATTCTTGAGGAGGTAACGGCGGTCTGCACGCGAGCAATGATTCTGTCATCGGGTAAAATTTTGTTTGATGGCACACCTGAGCAGTTGGCCGCTAAGTCGGATTATCACAATGCAGTCAACGTTCGGTCTGAAGATCTAAACCCTGAATTGCTCATGCAGTTAGAGGCGCTCGAGTTAGTGACGGAGGTAGAACGTGTGTCTGATACGCAAATTATGATTAAGCCGGTAGCAGGCGCTTCGGTGTTGGCTGACGTAAATAAGATACTTCATGCGAATGCCGTGGCGATCGACGCGTTGCATGTTGAAGCGGGTAGGCTTGACGATGTTTTTCGAACGCTCACCTTGGGTGGGGAGCAGTCATTATGAAAGGCGTAAGTATCATCCTTAATCGTGAGTTATCAGCCTACTTTTCAACGCCCGTTGCATATATTTTTATTGTTATTTTCTTGATGTTATCGGGTGTCTTTACCTTCTATCTTGGTCAGATGTTTGAACGGGGCCAAGCGGATTTAAGTGCCTTCTTCAATTTTGTGCCCTGGTTATATCTGGTTTTAGTGCCCTCTGTTGCTATGCGTTTATGGTCCGAGGAGCGAAGAAGTGGCACGATTGAATTAATCATGACTTTACCGCTAACAACTTGGCAGTTAGTACTGGGGAAATTTCTAGCTGCTTGGTTATTTATCGGGTTGGCTTTGGTGCTAACGTTTCCACTTTGGTTAAGTGTTAATTATCTTGGGTCGCCCGATAACGGGGTGATTTTTGGCGCATATATTGGTGCTTGGTTAATGGCGGGTGGCTTCTTGGCCTTGGGCTCATGCGTGTCGGCGTTGAGTAAAAATCAAATTGTCGCGTTTATTCTGTCTTTAGTTTTGTGTTTCGTATTGGTTGTGAGCGGCTTTCCGATTGTGCAAGACGTATTCTCAGGTTGGGCGCCATTGTGGGTGATTGATGCGCTGTCTAGTATGAGTTTCTTGACCCATTTCAATGCAATTTCGCGAGGTGTGATTGATTTGCGTGATGTGGTGTATTTCCTTGCGATGATTGGTACGTGGTTATATGCCACGGTGATTGTTATCGATATAAAGAAAGCGGATTAAGGGCTTAGTAATAGTGAAGATGTCTAACTTATCAAAACTTATCGGGGCTTTTGTGGCTTTGTTTATCGTGGTCGCGCTTTCTTCTGTAATGCTTACTGGCGTGCGTATTGATCTCTCGGAAAATGGTTTGTATACCCTGTCTGACGGCAGCAAGAGCATTCTTTCTAAATTAGAAAATGAAGTCACGATTGATTTCTATTTTTCAGAAAAAGCGACAACGCAGCTACCGGCGCTGCGCACTTATGCACAACGCGTGAATGAGCTCTTATTGGAATATGAGAGTTACAGTGCGGGCAAATTAAACGTTCAAAAGATTGATCCGGAGCCGTTTTCCGAAGCTGAGGATGCGGCTGCATTAGCAGGTATTCAAGCGATTCCCGGCGGGGCGCAGGGTGATGATATTTATTTTGGGCTCGTCGCTAAAAATAATGCAGGGTTAGAAGAAGTGATTCCCTTTCTTCAACCAAACAAAGAGGTTTTTTTAGAGTATGATTTGACGCGATTGATCTCATCGCTCGCGCGCGAGGCTGCCCCGAGAATCGCTATTTACAGCGGTTTAGGCATCAAAGGTGGTATGGATTACATGCGTCGCCAGCAAACTCCTGAATGGTCGATTCTCCAGTTTATGGAAGATGGCTTTGAGCTGGTATGGATTGACGACAATGCGGCGGTTATCGAGGATGTAGAGTTATTTGTCTTGATCGGCCCGCAAACCCTTTCTGCGCCTCTAAAATTAGCCATTGATCAATACGTGCTGCAGGGCGGTAAGTTGATTGCTTTCGTAGATCCTTACATGGAGACGATGGCGCAGAGCTCAGGTATGCCTTCCGTGCAGCGTTCAGATCTGCCGGCGCTTCTAAATGCCTGGGGTGTGCGTTTGCAAGATGATATGTTTTTAACCGATTTTGATAATTCGATGGTTGTCAGTATGGGGGCATCGCGTAATCCGGTGCGCCATGTTGGTTTATTGAATTTTGGTCCCGATGCCATGGCCTCAGACGATGTCGTGCTATTTGGTCTTGAGACTTTGACGCTCTCTTCCGCGGGTATCCTCGAGAAGCTTGAAGGGGCAACGACGAAATTAGAGCCGATGTTGATAAGTTCTAAAAATAGTCAGCCCAGAGCAGTCGATTTATTGACGAGCTTGCATGATCCACAGTCGCTTTTAAATGGTTTTGAGGCCCAGGAGCGGCAGTATACGATGGCAATGCGCGTCTCAGGTCCGGCTAGTACTGCGTTTCCAGATGGCGTTATGCCAGAGCCTGCGGCCGAGAGCGATGCAACTGTTGTAGGGAGTGAGCTAGGTGATACCTCCTTATCAGACGAACCGCTTCAGCCGCTTATGCCCGATCTGACGCAAGCGGACGATATTCAGGTAATGGTGGTGGCAGATACGGATTTATTAAGTGACCGTTTATGGGTGCAAGTTCAAGAGTTTTACGGACAACGGATTGTGACTCCATGGGCTGATAATGGCAGCTTTTTAGTCAATTCGCTGGAAAATATGACAGGGCAGCCGGAGCTTATTTCGATCAGGAGTCAAGGGCGCTTCAATCGGCCCTTTGATCGAGTCGATGCGCTGCGTCGTGATGCTGAAACGCGCTTTTTGGCACAGCAAGAACGCTTAGAAGAAGAGCTGCAAAGTACAGAAAGTAAACTGATGGCTTTGGAATCTGTTCGTAATGAGGGAGAAGGCGCCTTATTTTCGCCCGAGCAAGAGACAGAGTTATTAAAATTCCAAGAAGAGAAACTAAAAATCCGAAAACAATTACGCGATGTGCAGCATCAATTAGATAAAGATATTGAAACCTTGGGGACACAATTGAAACTTATTAATATTTTGCTTATTCCAGCGCTTATTTGTCTCTTAGCTTTGGGCTTTGTTGCACGTCGAAAATTCATGCGCACTTAGTTTAGTAGCATATGAATAGTGTGGCCTCGCCGCAAGCCAATGAAACAGGGCGGTCTATCCCTAATATTTTAGTATTAGATTCTGGCATTGGTGGTTTGTCTGTTTGCCAATCTGTGCTTGCGTCTCGGGTTGTTTGTCGGATTATTTATGTGGCCGATGATGCGGCGTTTCCTTATGGCACTAAATCAACGGCTAGCCTTAGCGAGCGATTGACAGATTTAGTCGCGTATTTTTTAGATTTTATGACGATTGATCTTGTCGTATTAGCCTGTAATACGGTTAGTACAGCCTTGTTGCCAATGCTACGTGAGCGTTTCGATGTGCCTTTTGTAGGGGTTGTGCCTGCTATCAAGCCAGCCGCATTTTTATCTAAAAATAAAATTTTGGGTTTGTTAGCAACGGAAGCAACAATTTCTCGTAATTATACTGATGACTTGATTGCTGATTTTGCCTCCGACTGTCGGGTGGTGAAAGTAGGCTCGAGTGAATTGGTCGAGTTCGCTGAAAAGTTTTTGAAAAATGCTGAAATTGATTCGTCAGTGCTAAAACGCATATTGGCGCCTTTTATGGGTTTGAATGCCGACCCGCAGCCAGATACGATTGTTTTAGGTTGTACGCATTTTCCTTTTTTAAAGAAAAGTATGGCTGATTTAATGCCTGGCGTTCAGTGGGTGGATTCGGGTGATGCGGTCGCGCGTCGCGTAGGTTCGCTCTTAGCGAACGGTGGCCCCGCGGAAGCAAATAAGCTGGACATTGAGCATCAAATATTTTTTACGCGGAATGTGCCTGATACGTCCGGTTTTAAAGACACCTTATCGAGATTGGGTTTTAAACGCGTTAAGGTGAGTCTGAAACCTTAGTGTTCAGGTTTCTTAGTTTTACTCGCTCAAACCTCGACGCGAGCATCTTTGTTTAATCTCAGCCTTTGCATAACTGTTTCCAGAAATAACGTTCAGTTATAGTTTAGAGCGCGCAGGTGTGTTGCTGTTCGGGGTATTCGTAGCGCCTTAGAGTAAAAAAGGCACGCTGGCCGAAAGCGGATGTGCTTTCTGCCAGGGTGCCCCCGTGGTCTTTTTCTATTACTGGTTACATTCGCTTAAACTAACCGTCATTGCTCGAATTAAACCGGCATAGTGTTGTGGTCCGGTCTGTATTGCCGCGCCTAGCGGATCCATAACGCCAATAGCATTGACATTAGACCCTTCAAAGACACTGTCTACTAAACCAGAGTTGTATTGAGGTTCAGAAAATACGCAGTTTACACCCAGCGTTTTGACTGTGTTTTGTATTTCTTCTATCCGAGCAGGGCTTGGGTCTTCTGCATCACCCAGAGAGATTGAGCCTGTCGCGGCAATATTGAAGCGTTTTTCGAAATACTGATATGCATCGTGGAACACAATAAATTTTAGTTCGCCAAGGTTTGTTACCGAGGTCTGCGTTTCTAAGATGAGTTTGTCTAATTCAGCAATTGCAGTTTTGGCATTACTAAAGTAAGTTGCTGCGTTATCGGGGTCTGCTTTTGATAATGTAGCGGCTATTTCGTTTACCCAAGTTTTTGCATTTTCAGGATCCAGCCATGCGTGAGGATCTACGCCCTCATGGTCGTGTTCATCATGCCCCTCATGATCGTCATGATCATCATGACCCGCATGTTCATCATGATCTTTGTTGTCATCATGCTCTTTGTGGTCATCATGATCTGCATGGTCGTCATGGTCGTCATGGTCTTTGTGGTCATCATGTTCATCATGACCAAAGAAGGCTAAGAAGCGATCAAACAATCCCGCTTCGTGCTCATCATGATGCTCTTCGTGCTCTTCGTGCTCATCATGGTGTTCTTTGTGTTCATCATGATGCTCATCTTCTGTATGATGCTCATCCTCTTCATGGTGTGCGTGTTCCTCAAATGTGGCGCCTTCACGAAACGCGTAGGTTATCGTGGTTTCCATGTCGAGAAATCCGACTTTTTGCGCGGATGTGCCGATGTTAGCAATTGCTTTATCGAGCCACGGAGTGAGCTCTTCGCCCATCCAGAACACAATTTTAGCGTCAGAGAGTGCCTTTGCTTGTGAGGGACGAAGGCTGTAGTCGTGCGGTGATGCCTCAGCAGGAATAATCAGCTCGGGTTCGCCGACGCCGGCCATTACTTGACTGACTAATGAGTGTAATGGTGCGATATCAGCGACGACTTTTGGGGCGTTCGCCATCGCACTGAGTGGGAATCCTAGCCCCAATAGGGCGCAGGTTAGAATTTTGTTCCGCATTAAAATCTCCAGAATTGTTAGCTTGCGACATTCGACTTTATATTGGTAGAAGGAAAAAATGTTATGTTATATCATATTCGCATGATTAAGCTATGCAAATGAAACGCATTTGCGAAATTAAAATTTGTGTCAGCTAGAGGTGTTTGTTGAGTAATAACCTGATTAAGTGCGAAGCGTTGTCTGTGCATTTTGGTAAGCGTAGGGTTCTGCATGATATTACGATGTCGGTGGATGTGGGTGAGATAGTTACGGTTATTGGGCCTAACGGATCCGGAAAAACTACCTTGTTTAAGGCCTTGATTGGCGCAATTAAACCGAGCGTAGGCGCGTTGATAAAAGCGCCAAATCTAAAGATAGGTTATGTCCCACAAAAATTACATATTGATGAAACGCTTCCGATGACTGTGAAGCGGTTTATGAATTTACCCGGTGGACATAGCGTTAATAAGGTTGCAAAAGCACTTGAATATGCCGGTATTCCTAGCTTAGATAAACAGCAAGTGATGGATTTATCTGGTGGTCAATTCCAGCGCGTATTGCTTGCTAGAGCTTTGTTGGGCTCACCAAATCTGCTTCTTTTGGACGAGGCAACCCAGGGGTTGGATCATCGCGGTGCGGCTGATTTTTACCGACAGATAGCAGAAGTAAGAGACAGGCTCGGTTGCGGTATCGTGATGATCAGTCATGAGCTTCACGTCGTGATGCGACGTACTGATCGGGTTATTTGTTTGAATGGGCATATTTGTTGTCAAGGTGAGCCCGAGGCCGTGGGCGAATCGCCTGAATATCGTACCTTGTTTGGTTTGGACAAAGATGAGGCCGCGTTATACTTGCACCAAAATCATCATCATTCAGAGTCGAAAAGAAGTTCGGCAGATCGCGCTGGAGACGTCCAACATGTTCGATGATTTTTTGGTGAGAGCGACCTTGGCGAGTGTGGGGGTTGCCTTAGCGGCAGCGCCCTTGGGCTGTTTCGTTATTTGGCGACGAATGGCTTATTTTGGTGATGCGACAGCGCATGCGGCCGTGCTTGGCGTTGCGTTATCACTCACGTTATCCGCACCTTTGTTTATTAGCGTACTCGGTGTCTGTTTTTTAATGGCCATGACCGTTTCGTCGCTTAACGGCAAAGGCTTTGCGATGGATACCCTTCTTGGTGTGATGTCGCACTCATCGCTCGCGATTGGTTTAGTAGCCGTATCTTTTTTATCAGGCGTTCGTATTGATTTAATGTCGTATTTGTTTGGCGATATTCTTGCGGTGGGTAAAACCGATTTATTAGTAATATGGGTGGGTTCTGCGGTTGTCGTAGGTTTAGTAATATGGCGTTGGTCGGGGCTATTATTGTCGACGTTGAATAAAGATATGGCCTTGGCCAGTGGCTTTGATCCGAAACGCGAGGAGCTTATCTTAACGATTGCCTTAGCGATTGTGGTGGCGGTTGCGATTAAAGTAGTCGGTGTATTGTTAATTACGGCGATGCTGCTTGTGCCAGCAGCAACGGCGCGTCCGTTTAGTAAAACCCCTGAAATTATGGCGCTGGTGGCGGCGGCGTTAGGCGTGACGGCAAGTTTATCCGGCTTGAGCGCTTCTTACGTGATGGACACGCCAACGGGGCCGACGATTGTTTGTGTGAGCGCCTTGCTGTTTGTGATCACGAATATAGCGATAAAACTTTTCCCGCGTATCTCTTGGCGCAAACGGCCAACTGATTGTTGTGATACGCAATCAGAACAGTTGGGTTCTTGATATGACTCCTGGTAATAGCGCAGAGGTGGTGGGTGTTCGTGACACGGTCATTAGCATGGTGCCGACTAATATTATCACGGGCTTTTTAGGCGTTGGTAAAACCTCGGCTATTTTGAAGTTACTTAAATCGAAACCTGCTAACGAGCGCTGGGCTGTATTAGTCAATGAGTTTGGTGAAATTGGTGTAGATGGCAGTTTGTTCGCCGGGCAGCACGCAGAAGAGCAAGGCGTGTTCATAAGAGAAGTGCCGGGTGGCTGTATGTGTTGTGCAGCCGGCTTGCCCATGCAGGTTGCGCTGAATCAGTTATTAGCGAGAGCCAAGCCTGACAGGTTGCTAATAGAGCCAACAGGGCTTGGTCATCCTAAAGAGGTGCTTGAGGTCTTAGGTTCAGAGATGTATCAAGATATCTTAGCCATTCAGCAGACGATTACCTTGGTTGATGCGAGAAAGCTGTGTGATGAACGCTATACAGGGCACGCCACGTTTAATCAGCAACTAGCGATGGCCGATGTGATCGTGGGCAATAAATTGGATTTATATCAATCTTCTACAAAGGATGATTTATATGCCTATGTGCACAAGAATGGACTTTCTGGAGCTCGGGTAGTTTTCGCCGAACATGGCGAGATAGAGCCTTTTCTATTATCTGGTTCGTCCACCCATAAACAAAAACAAGCTGGGCATGACCACGGTCATCATCACGACCATGACCATGACCATGACCATGACCGCGATCATCGTCGCGCGTCGCCCGTTCAAAAACCTATTTTGTCTGAGCAGTCGCTGCCGACCTCAGGGTATTTGGCTGCAGTGAATGAGGGGGAGGGTTTTCAGAGCATGGGGTGGCGTTTCTCACCAGATAAAGTGTTTGATCACAAAAAGTTATTTTCATTGTTAAGTGGTTTAAATGTTGAAAGAATGAAAGCTGTTATCATTACCAGTGATGGGGTTTTTGGTTATAACCTGACCTTGGATGCGCTTACCGAAGTACCGCTAGATGATTGCATGGAGAGCCGTATCGAAATTATTTGTAGGCATGTAGTTGAGCATTTGGAAGTGAAGTTGATGCAATGTATTTTATAATCACGACAGGCGACGCACTTGAGTCTTATACCGCTGAATGTTGCCTCACCAGTTACAAAGCTTAAAGGGGGCGAACGCCATCAAGTTTGTGCTTGCCGATGAGCAAAAGTTGAAACAAATGTGTGGCCCATATTGGTTGCTGCGCTTCATTCTATAGATTGAAGGACACTACATGGACCGCGTAAATGAGTCGCTGCAGCATGCAGAACGAAAGTGCCAACAAAAGGGTGTGCGACTGACCTCTAAACGCAAGTTGGTTTTGTCCGCACTTTTATCTTCAGACAAAGCGATGTCAGCTTATGAGTTAGTGGACCTTTGTAAAGAGGCGTTTAATGAGACGATTCCGGCGATGTCCGCCTATCGTATCCTTGACTTCCTGCAGAGTCATCAGCTCGTTCATAAGCTTCAATTGGCGAATAAATATGTCGCATGCTGTCATATAGAGTGTGATCACCGCCATGAAATTTCTCAATTTCTTATCTGCAGAGAATGCCAGCGGGTAAAGGAAATTAGCTTGGGAAATATAACTAAAAATGAGCTCAAACACGATGTTGAGTCGGCGGGCTTCCATCTGGTAAACCCTCAGTTAGAAATTAATTGCGTCTGTAATGAATGCACGACTAAAGTTGCATAATTGGCTTGTTAGTCGGTGCAGTTTATTCTTAATTTGCTTGTTTTTTACAGGCGTAGTGCACCCTCATCCGCATAATTGGATCGCCTTAAAATCAACTTTTTTACTTGACGACGATTCACGCTTAGTGAGTATCAAACAGCGGTGGACCTTTGATTTTTATCGCTCTTTGATTATGCATGCCGATTTATTGAATGAATTTGGTAGTGAGGCTAGAGGCTTGCCTACAACCGCCGAGAACATGATAAAGAACCTCGAGTCTTACCGTTATTTTTCGAATTTATCGGTCGATAATTCACCGATTACGTTGGGAGTTCCGGCGTCATTTGAGCTAATTAAAACCGAGAATGATGGACAGCTAATTTTAGTCTTAGAAATGACCTTTGACGTAAAGAAGAACATCAAGGTTGAAAATAAAACCATCGCTTGGCGAGTGTTTGATCCAACCTATTATATTGCGATGAATCATTCTACCGAACGCGATATTAACATTGTGGGTGGAGATGCAACGGAATGCGCCATTGCGCTTGAATTCCCCAAGCCCTCTGCCGAACTAATCGACTATGCGCAGAGCTTAGATCGATCGCAAAAAGATACGGATGGATTAGGGGCTAGCTTTGCTGAGACTGCTTTTATCACCTGCTTCTGACGTTAGTTGTATCATTAGAAAGTGAAGCTGAAGCAAGCCCTTCTTACTTTGACTGCGTCTGCCAGCGTGAAATTTTCATGGCTAAGGGGCATCCGCTAACTTGCCGCTTGTGATTGAAGTATCGGGCGTTGTCGATCAAGTCGATTACGTACTTCATAACCCGGTTGTGCACGACCAAAAAAGAAGCCTTGTATCTCTTGGCAGCCGAGCGAGCGCAAGTAATCAAGTTGTGCTTGATTCTCGACGCCTTCGGCAATAATGTTGAGTTTCAAACCGTGTGCCATGCTCACAATCGCATCGACGATACATGCATCATCATGGGTCGTTTCAATATCTTTTACAAAGCTTTGGTCTACTTTTAACGTGTGGATTGGCAGCTTATGTAAGTAGTTTAAGGACGAATAGCCGGTGCCAAAGTCGTCGATCGCAATGCGTATACCATGTTCGGCAAGTAGGTGTAATTTCTTTGTCATTTGCTGTAAATCATTCATGATGACGTTTTCAGTCAACTCAATTTCTAAGTTATTGGCTGGAAATTCGGCGTCGCGAAGCGTTGTTAATACGCGCTCGACAAAACGAGGATGTTCGACTTGTAGCGGTGAAAAGTTAACCGAAAGCCGGATGTCCGGATGGTCGGTTTCAATCCAAGTTTTAACTTCTCTGCAAGCCGTTTCAAATACCCAATTGCTAATGTCGGTAATTAGCCGTGTTTCTTCTGCTAGTGGCAAGAATTCGGCTGGGTAAACTAAGCCCCGAGTCGGATGATCCCATCGCACGAGTGCCTCAACACCAATCACATTATTGGTCTCGGCGCTCACTTGTAACTGATAGAACACTTTAAATTCGTTGTTTTCTAACGCGTTTCGGATATCACGTTCTAAGCTGAGTCGATTTGTGTCGACAACATTCATCGCATCACTAAAGAATTGATAGCCGTCTTTACCTCGACTCTTAACGTGGTACATGGCCACGTCAGCATTTTGAATAAGTTGATCAACGTTTTCACCCGCTTCTGGAAACATTGAAATACCGACACTGACGCCAACAAAGGCTTCATGCTCACCTAAATGAAAGGGTTCTTTAAGAATGCTGATCACTTTTTTAGCAATTGTGCGTGCATCATCCGCACAGGATATGTTGGGTAGCAGGAGTGTAAATTCGTCACCGCCAAAGCGCGATAGCGTGTCACACTTGCGAATAACACTTTCTAAGCGCAGAGCAACTTGCTGCAGAAGACGGTCGCCCATTGCGTGACCAAGCGAATCGTTTACGACCTTGAACCGATCTAGATCAAGGAACATTACGGCGACTTTATGGTCGTAGCGCCTGGCTTGGGCGAGTGAGATGTTGAGTCGATCTTTGAATAAGGAGCGATTCGGTAGCCGTGTCAGTAGGTCATGATAGGCTTGGAAGTTTATAAATTCTTCAGCTTCCTTCCGCTCTGTAATATCGCGCGCGGTTCCATAGGTACCCACGACCTGCATCGACTCATGGCCATTTTGTTTTATCTTACGTTCTATCGGGAAAAACGTCAGTTCAAAGTGACGAGCAGAATGCTCCTCTTTTTTAACGCACAAGCGAAGCTCGGAGCTCCATGCACCTTCGCGCTTATTGCCTTGCTCAGTGAATATATAGCTGGCTCGATCGCGGTCTTCAGATTCAACAATTGCCTCATAGTTTTGCCCAATCAGCTCTTGGCGGGTGTAACCAAGTAGGGTTTCTACTTTTTTATTCAGGAACGTAAAGCGGCCTTGCTTGTCGAGCATAAAAACGACATCTGGTGAACTATTGACGATGTAACGATGCAATTCTTCAGATTTTTGTAGGCGTGTTTGCATCGATTGGTGTGCCTGCTCCAGCATTACCTGTTGAAGACAATTGCTTACCGTATTCATAAGCTCATCTGGGTCATAGGGTTTACGAATATAATCATAAGCCCCACGCCGCAGTGCTTTGCTGACTGCGCTAAAGGTTGATTCGCCGCTGACCACAATAACCGCGGTATCGATATGCAACCGTGCCATTTCATCCATGACCGCATGGCCATCCATTTCTGGCATGTTGAGGTCAAGCAAAACAAGATCAAAGCTGTTTTGCTCCAAGGTTTTAATACCGTTTATGCCACCGAGTGCAGTCTCAACCTGTAGGCCTTTGCTTAAAAGAAGATTTTGAACACTAAGGAGTTGCCTCTCTTCGTCATCGACCGCCAGGATTCGGGCATTTTCGATTTCCAAGTTAGCGACTTGTTTTGAGTTTAAAATTTTCATGCTAGTTGACAACCACCTCGCGCATTACGCTCAATCTTAGAGTGCTTTGCATCTTATTACTTTTATATGGTTTCATTTGCGCTACTGGGTGAATAGGGCAAGAGAATCTGAAACCGAGTCCCATTTTCGCCGGTCCGACAGCTAATACTTCCCTTCGCATCCTTGACGAGGTTTTTTGTAATACTCAGTCCTAACCCTGAGTGCCCGCTACCTTTTGTGCTGGTGACGGGTTCAAATAAATTATCCAAGACCTCCTGAGAGATACCGGGACCGTTATCTTTAATTGCTATTTCACAATAGCTCTTACCATTAACATTTACTTTGCCTGTCGTAGAAATGGTTATTATACCTTCTACGGTTAATGCTTCGGCGGCATTTTTTATCAGATTAGTTAAAATCTGTCGCACGCACGTACGACTTGCCGACAATGGCCTCAGACTAGGATCTAGCGTCAGCACGCATTGCAATTTTTTACCAAGAAATAGCGAACTGTCATAAAGTTTAACTAAGCTTTCGACTTCTTGATTAATATCTATGTCAGATTCTGATGGCTCAAAACTATGCTCTATATCTCTCAGTCTCAGCAAAATATGACTCGCCCGTTGTACTTCCTCTCGAAGAATCAACAGTTCTTCTTGTACGGTCGTCTCATGCGCGAGTTTCTCAGAAAGTGCGGCTAGATAGTTATTAATGATGTTTAAGGGGTTGTTAACTTCATGCGCAATTTCTCTGGCGCGTTGTCTGACCGTTGTCATATCTGCCGAGTGTTCGGAGTCTGAAATATGCTTCAAGGTCTTTTCACAGCTTAATGAGACTTCGTGAGCAAAGAGCTCCAGAAGCTCTAACTTAGCAATGTTGGTAGTGAGCGCTTGATTATTTCCAGTCGCAATAACACAAAACAGCTCGTCATGTGTTTTTACAGGAATACATAACATGCCTGGCATGCCAAGCTGTCTGATAAGTTGCTGGTCGATAACTGGCGCGGAGGACAGGTCTTTGTGGCTCGCAAATGAGCAGGTGGTTTCCCGTTTGTTCGCTGCCTGCGCAATGATGCTGCGTTGTGTCGAGAGTTTAACCGTGATGGGTAGGTCTTTTTCATTCTCTAGACTGGCTGAACTGAGTTCTTGTTGTTTCGAATCAAACCAGAATATAAGGCTTTTGGGGTAGTCAAATAGCAGCTCAAGTGTGCTTTGAACCGCCCGTGTAAGCTCGCTTTTAGAGCTCGCATTATTTAATTCACCACTTGCCGTTTGCAGCAGACTGATATTGCGAACATGACGAGCAAGTTCGATATGCTTGTCTTCGCCAAGATTTTTTTCGTCGTCGAAGCTAATATCAAGAGAAGCGGATATCGACACGAGTTCATCATCAATTTTTGCGATAATTTCTCTTACCAGCGATGGGTTGAGTTCGAATAGTTGTTCTGCGGTCTTGTAGCTGTCTAGATTGTCCTCGCACGCTTCATTACTCAAGAAGCTCGCCAAATAAACAAGCTTTGTTAAATGATGTGCATCTAAGATGTTGTCGCTGTCTGAATGATGAAACTCAATGGCATCACCCGTAAAGTCACTTAAGCCCCAGCTTTTTACTAACAGTGCGCCAAGTTTGGCATGGTCGATAGAAAAAGTGTCTTGCTCCGCCTGAAGGCGTGCGTTATCGGTTTCATATCGGGCACGCAAATTCGTGTAGGTGTCACCGTAATTTGCTTCGAAAACCAGTTCACCGATGTTATGCAACAAGCCACTTAAGTAAGCTTCTTCAGGGTTGGGGTAGCTCGTTAAGATGGCGAGTGATTTTGAAAGAAGCGCACTCTTTAACGAATGTTTCCAAAAACGTTTTAGGCTTTTATGTTGTATCGAGTTAAAGCCAGAAAAAAACTGCTGAACTGACGCGGTAATTACGATCGTTTTTATGGTGTCGATTCCGAGCACAAGTAGGGCGCGCTCTAGCGAGTTGACTGAGGTACTCGTGCGAAAGAATGAAGAATTAGCGAGGGCGATAACACGCGCTGAAATAGCAACGTCTTTGCTGATGATTTGGGCTAATTCTTGAAATGAAGCTTGGCTGCCTTGGCAGGCACGCAACATGTCTACGAGCACATGAGGGAGTGACGGTAGCCGTTGAACATTCAACTTAGACAAGATGTTTTGTGAATCAGGCGGCATAGTAGAAAAATTTTAAAATTAACACATGTCCCCTTAGCGTAGACAATAGTCCTTAAAAATTAAATGTTTGGATCTTCTTTTTTAAGTTTTAGCTTAATAGTTTTGTTTAAATAGTGAACAAATGGTAAGTGCTGGCCTCATGACTTCGGTTTTTTCCTATCTGGAAAACCGATAAAATCATGGAAATGGTCTTAAACACGCAAGCAATTTGTTTTATTGAAACAGTTATGGACGGATCGTTGTATGCTCTGAACCTTAAAAAGAGCGGCATCCGTGGAGCAGGTTTTACTAACCGAACTAAAAGAAATAGAAACCCAGAATGACAGTATTGAAAATTAATGAAAAGAATACTTCGCGCTCGACCCCAAGAGTTCTGGCTATTACTGGCGGTAAAGGAGGCATTGGTAAGACGAGCATTTCTGTAAATTTGGCGATTGCATTATCGCGTACAGGCTCCAAGGTCTGTTTATTTGACGCCGATACCGGTTTGGCAAACATTAATATTATGCTTGGTTTACATCCGGCCTATACCTTGGAACATTTATTTACCGGTGAACGATCGATTCAAGATATTGTATTGGAAGGTCCTGAAGGGGTTCAAATTGTCCCGGGTGCGTCGGGTTTTGCACAATGCGTTGAATTGGACGTTGGTCAGCAACAAAGACTGGTTTCATCGATAACCGCACTTGAGCCGCATCATGATTATTTGATTGTTGATACCGCTGCCGGTATCTCACCCACTGTTTTGCATTTTGTTGCGGCCTGCCAGGTCGCTGCGGTAGTCGTCACGCCTGAACCAACCTCGCTTACGGACGCGTTTTCGCTATTGAAAGTGCTAAGGCGTCGAGGTTATCGCCGCCAAGTCGAAGTCATTGTAAATATGGCTGCGAATTCTGCGCAGGCGACAAAAGTATACCGTCGCTTTGCGTCCGCCGTGAAAAAATATTTGGACCTTAAAACCGACTACCTAGGTAGTATTTGGATGGACGAAAGTATGCGTTCTGCGGTGTCGTTGCAGCGGCCAGTGGCGCTGTTTCCGCAACACGATCCGTCGGCCCGGAGCTTCTACCGATTGGCTGAGAAAATTGATGACGTATTTTCTCGGCAGGGTGTGCCTAAATTGGCGTTTAGTGCTTATTGGCAAAAACTTGTAGAGCGCTATTCGAAGGAGGGGGGGTTATCTCCTACACCCGACAAACCTGCGGCAATATATACCCATAACAAAGAACTAGTCCCGGTTAGCTCGACCGCTCAACTCTCTGTTAACGACGAACAGCCGAACCGGCCGGCCGCTGTTGTAGACTTGAACGGTAAGAACTATCACGAGTCATTATCGCAGGTTCAGAAGCAGGTACTCGAGCATAGGAAAAAAGAAGCTGCAGACCCCGTCGATATGCCATCTAAGGTGGACGATCAGCGACCAGCTGAGACTGCGCAGATTGAAGAGATTGAGTTAACATTGCCTGAGTCAGTGGAAACAGACGAAAGTATGCAGCCGCTGTCAGCTGATTCTGAAAATGCGTGGATTGATTTGCGCGTAAAACTGAATAACTTTTTCGCTGATGAAAATACAACGCCCGAACAAATCACAACGCTATTATCCAGTTGTATCTTTAGTTATGGTGAGCGCTTGGGTTCTGCCGCTATCGATCTTGTGCATGGGTTGATGAGCACACTGGATCAGAGCGATATTAATGATGATCATAAGTTACTTTTAAAGGCGGAATACGCACGTTTAGGCTTAAGTGAACCAAACCGAAAGCCGTCACCACAACCTGTAGCCAGTGATATTGATGCAGAAGTGATTAGTGTGGCTTCGAATGTAAGGTCGGACCAGAACAGCAAGCAAGAAGAGCAGGCGGTAGCGTACGATGTGGATGGTTTTGGCTGCCAAGATAATCTTGCCCAAAAGATTCGAAGTGCGCCCACTAAAGTGCCCTTAGAGAGTTTACTTGAATCAATTAAGTATGCATCGTTAGTCGACTCAGAGAAAAATCAGGCCTAATAAATTGCTGGTGCAGATCAGTAACATGGCAAACAAAAAAACCAAGCATTTGCTTGGTTTTTTTGTTTGGTGTCTAATGTGCTTAGTAGGCATATTGTACAAACATGTCCGAATAATAAGTACACAGAACAGAGGGAGCTTCACTGAATGAGCAAGCGTCATGTATACCCAGTTAAAGAGAATCATGCTTCAGCGAAAATTAATCAGCAGCAGTATGAGGCACTGTATGATCGCTCGATCAATGATCAAGAGGGCTTCTGGGCTGAGCAAGGGCAGCGACTTGAATGGATGAAACCCTTCAGCAAAGTAAAGGATGTCTCGTATGCCTCTGCAGATTTGCATATTCGCTGGTACGAAGACGGGATATTGAATGCCTCTGTTAACTGTTTAGATCGTCATCTTGCCAATCGGGGTGACCAAACGGCAATTATCTATGAAGGCGATGACCCGGACGTTAGTAAGCATATTACCTATACACAATTGCATCAGCAGGTGTGTCGCTTTGCGAATGCCTTGCGTGCGCAAGGCGTACAAAAAGGCGATATCGTGACAATTTATATGCCGATGGTGCCAGATACCGGCATTGCTATGTTGGCATGCACGCGCATTGGCGCAGTGCATTCGGTTGTATTTGGTGGTTTTTCGCCGGAAGCTTTAGCTGCACGTATTGAAGATGGCCAATGTAAATGGGTGATAACTGCCGATGAGGGCGTTCGCGGCGGTAAAGGTATCCCGCTTAAAGAAAATGTCAATGAAGCCCTGTCTGTGGGTCATAATCTAAAAGTTGAAAAAGTATTTGTGCTTCAACGCACAGGTGCCGAGGTGGCCATGGATGCATCACGCGATTTATGGATTCATGAGCTAACCGCTGAACAGAGTGATGTTTGTGAGCCGGAACCCATGTCGGCAGAAGATCCGTTATTCATGCTGTATACCTCGGGTTCAACAGGAAAGCCAAAGGGCGTATTGCATACAACCGGCGGTTACCTGACTTACGCGTCGTTTACGCATGAAATGGTGTTTGATTACCGTGATGGCGAAGTGTTTTGGTGTACTGCCGATTTTGGCTGGATTACAGGTCATAGTTACATTTTATATGGGCCTTTATGTAATGGAGCGACGACATTGTTGTTTGAGGGTGTGCCAAATTATCCCGATGCAGCGCGTTTTTGGCAGATCGTTGAAAAGCATAAGGTAAATATATTTTATACGGCGCCTACGGCGATCCGCGCCCTGATGGCTGCGGGTGATGACAAGGTACAAGCGTATGATCGATCCTCCATTCGTTTACTTGGTTCGGTCGGTGAACCTATTAATCCCGAAGCGTGGGAATGGTATTACAATGTGGTTGGTGAGGCGCGATGTCCGATTGTGGATACCTGGTGGCAGACCGAAACCGGAGGTGTTTTGATTTCCGCCTTACCGGGTGCCACAGCGCTAAAACCCGGCTCCGCGACACGGCCTTTGTTTGGGGTGAAACCCGCGCTAGTTGATAATGATGGCAAGATTTTAACGGGTGAGGCTGAAGGTAATTTAGTGCTGCTTGATAGTTGGCCTGGACAAATGCGCACGGTATATGGGGATCACGAACGTTTTGTGCAAACTTATTTCAGTACATACGAAGGCATGTATTTTACCGGCGATGGCGCGCGTCGTGACAGTGATGGTTATTATTGGATTACTGGGCGTGTAGATGATGTGCTGAATGTATCCGGTCATCGTATGGGCACCGCTGAAGTTGAAAGTGCGATGGTTGCACATCCATCAGTAGCTGAAGCCGCTGTCGTGGGCTATCCACATGATATTAAAGGGCAGGGGATATATGTCTATGTATCCTTAATGTTAGATGCGATCGATACCAACCATGAAGCATTGAAAGCAGAGTTGAAGGCGTGGATAAGAAAAGAGATTGGTCCAGTGGCGACGCCCGATTTAATTCAAATCGCCCCTGGCTTGCCAAAAACCCGTTCAGGTAAAATAATGCGCCGTATTTTGCGTAAGATCGCGGCAAACGAACAAGATAGTTTGGGCGATACCTCGACCCTGGCTGACCCATCTGTCGTAGAACTGCTGATTGATGGCCGCTTGAATAAGTAGCGCGTTTAAATACGATTTATATTGAAAAGCCCCGATACGTTTATTCGAGCGGGGCTTTTTTGTCACAGGGTGCGCATTATTTATTGGGCGAAACGCCCTAATTGTAATCGATTTTGGCTGTCTAATAGATTGCGATCCATAATCTTGAGATTGGGTAGTTTATCTGTCTTAGGTTCAGTCTCATTACTGCTCACACCTTCGCTATAAACCACTAATGATTTACCTGAATTTGTAATCAAGGCTTGATAAAAACTCTGAAAATCAGACTGTTGAATCGCATTGACCTCCTTGATGACCTGCTCCTTTGTATCGAAGTTAGGATTCTCCCGATCGATCTCCGACCAGTGCCGGTTGCTGCGCGCACTTAGACTATTATCTTTTTCTGATAGGCGACTAACCACGGCCGCTTTGTAACGTTCGAGTGTTGCAGGATCCATTAAACTAATTGTCTCAGACTGTTCCGCAAGGAACGCCAGCGTTTCTTGGTAGAGCTTTTCGCTGGTGTTACTGGGTGATTGAATGGCGAAAGCGAGTCCTGGCACTTCCAGCAATGGAAATGGCGTCGCAAAAACGATATAGCCTAGCTGCTTATCGGTGCGCAGGCTGGCATAGTAATCGTTGCCAAGCGCTTGAGCGAGCACTAAGAATTTCGCGCGTTCTGCAAAGCTTTTATCTTTGCCTTGCAAGTAATAAACAAAGCCAGAGTCTGGGTGATTAATTTCGAGTTCACTTTGCCAACCTTGATCGCCCTCGAGCGCGGTAATTCTCGCACGGTTGACTTGAGTGGCTTTTGTTTTGTTAAGCAGTATGGCCTCAATTTCTCCGGCAATTGATCGACTTTGCGCCGCACTCAAGTTACCCTCGGTGAGTAATGTCGTATCCATTTCAGATAAAAATTGCTGCCTAAAGTTGTTCAAATCTTTGAGGGTAAGTGGCTCCAAGGCAGCCAATTTTTCTTCGGCCGACCACGAGGGATTAAGCAACAAATCCTGAGTATGTGAAAAGGCTTGTTCATAGGGTTTTCTGTCTTTTTCATTTTCAAGAGATCGCTTTAAGCGCTCTTTAATGATCAAAAAACGCGCGTCATCGAACTTGTGTGTTTTTAAGGTAGTCAAAATAGTTTTAAGCAACATCGCTTGCTTATCACTGTAGCCTTGAATTTTGACCGTAATACCGCGCACATGCTTATATAGGTTGTAATTTAAACCTGCGAGATAAGCGGGATAGGCGAACTCAGTGAGCGCGTCATTTAACGATGAAACCATCAGCGTCGTCAGCGCTAGATTATTTACTGAGCTCAGTGCATAGGGTGAGCGAATACTCAAAAATACATTAGATTTGGGCGTGCCGAATTCTGTATTACTTGCATGCCAAACATTTAGGCCTGCTTTTGCTTGTATAAGTGAAGGTTTACTTTGATCGCTTGTACTGACGAAATCAGTATTTTCAGGGATAAAGACATTTTCTTCGGGGAGTTGCAGGTTTTCTGCATGGTCGCTTGGCTCACTTAAAATGCTATCGACATCGAGTTTGCTAATTTTGTAGGGCGTGTTGTACCAGGTTGTTTGCCGGTCACCCTCTACATTTTTTGACTGAACCGTAACGAACAGATTGTTTGGCCGCAAATAGTTTAGATATGCTTCTATTAGTTTGCTGTTAAAGCGAGATAAATCGTAGCCTTTAAACAAAATTTCTGGTGCAGGCGTTTCATGTAAGGCAGAGGAAAGCGCGCGAACATAATTAATTGGCGAGGCTTTCTCTTGGAATTGAAAAGCAATTTTGGCCATCGTTGCCTGCTCATCAAAATACATTTTTTGGATACCATTTGCTTTTAGTTGGTCGATATATGCGAAGATAAGGCGGATGACTTGATCTTGGTTTTCCAGGCCTTTTTGCGTTAACGACACGGAGATCATAAAAATCGCCTCATTGCGTGTATCGAATTGAGAGCCTGCTGAGAGCGAGTCAACGAGCCCTGCGTCCTTGAGTGCTGACAATAAGCTGCCTTTTCCCTCGTGACCAAGCAAATTAGCAAGATAGCCGCTAGGTTGCGACTGGTAATATTGAATAGTTGAGTGAATGGGGAAGGCTAAGCTCATTTGACGCTTGTCCATAATGGATTGCACCTCAAGCTTCATAGGTAAACTGCCAGCCAGGAAATAGGGAACATCAACACTGCTTTCGATAAGCGCTTTGTCTTCAACAGCTGAAAAGCGTTCTTTGGCAAGCTTAATAAGCGCTGGTAAAGGTTCTTTGCCTAAAATCGTTAGTTTCATGCGGTTAGCTGAATACTCTGTGTCGTAGAAGGCAAGTAACCTATCACGGAGTTTTTGTTGTTCACTGTCTCGTAGTGTTTTTAGGTTGCCCACGGAGAACTTTGTGTAAGGGTGCGCAGGATTGAGTGAGGCCTTCAAGGCGGATAAATATCGACGGCCATCATCTTTTAGTTTCGCACTGAACTCGGAATGTACGGCGTTGACCTCACGCTCTACATATTCTTCGTTGAACAGCGGTGAAATAAATTGCTGAGAAAAGCGATCTAAGGCAGGCTTTAAGTAGTCAGCATCGATGTCAAAAAAGTAATTGGTGTGTTCAAGCGAAGTATACGCATTGTGCGAGCCACCATGCTCACTGATAAATTTTTGATACTCATCTGCTTCGGGGTATTGTTCTGTACCCAGAAAAAGCATGTGTTCTAAAAAGTGAGCTAAGCCAGGCATATCCTCAGGATCGTCCGCGCTTCCAATATTAATGTCGAGGGATGCGGCGGCTTTGGAGGTGCCAGGATCAGAAATAACTAGCACGTCCAAAGCATTGTCTAAGGTAAGGTAGGCATAATTGCGCTGATCATTCGGGCTTTTCAGCACTTGAGGTAGGTTAGGCTGATGGCTGCATGCACCAAGAAATAAAGTAAAAGCGAAGAGTAGAAAATATTTTACGGCTGTTTGCACAAGGTGACCCATTTGATGTTTAACCACGAACATTCACTCCTCATTATTAGAATGATGTCGGTTTAAAGCAAGCATTTTGCGCTGATCTAAATCATACTGTGAACAGCGTGCTAAAATTGGAGTTGTTGCTCTATGCACTCGTGTTCTATATTAGGGGACAGTAAGCAGTCGGCAGCGTTTTACAAAACGCGCATCTTACCTAAATTGCAGTATAAGAAATTTAAGAACTTTGCGATTTTCGCATCAAATAATAATGGTTGAAGTCATCAACCGATCGCCTTCGGGTCTCTTAGTCAAGGGTGTCAAATATGAGTTATTTTGTTACCGGTGGTACCGGTTTTATCGGTCGCTATCTCGTTGAAAATTTATTGAAGCGAGGTGAAACGGTTTACCTTCTAATGCAAGAGAAGAGTATGCCTCGTTTCGACGCTTTGTTAGAAAAGTTAGGTGCAACGGATAAGCAAGTTGTTGCAGTGACTGGCACCTTAACAGAGAAGAATTTAGGTATTTCTGCTGCAGACCTGAAAAAGCTCAAAGGTAAAGTTACGCACTTTTACCACTTGGCTGCTATTTATGATTTGTATGCCTCAGCTGAGGCGCAGGAAGCGGTAAATGTTGACGGTACGCGCAATGCTGTAAATGCGGCTGAAGCGATGAAAGCCGGTTGTTTTCATCAAGTAAGCTCAATAGCCGCGGCTGGCCTTTATCGCGGAACTTTCCGCGAGGATATGTTCGAGGAAGCGCAAAAGTTAGATAATCCATACCTTCGCACCAAGCATGAGTCTGAGAAAATCGTACGTGACGAATGCAAAGTGCCTTGGCGGGTTTATCGCCCCGGTATGGTAGTTGGTCACTCCAAGACGGGTGAGATTGACAAGATCGATGGGCCCTATTATTTTTTCAAAATGCTACAAAAAATTCGTCGCGCTATACCGCAATGGGTACCAACCATTGGTATAGAAGGCGGTCGGATTAATATCGTGCCGGTTGATTTTGTCGCAGATGCGCTCGATCACATCTCGCACGTTAAAGGCGAAGATGGCGGGTGTTTTCATCTTACCGATCCTGAGCCGTATAAGCTTGGTGAAGTATTGAATGTGTTCGCAAAAGCAGGTCACGCACCAAGCATGGCAATGCGCATTGATAATCAAATGTTTGGTTTTATCCCTAGTATGGTGCGTAATGGTTTGAAAAATTTACCGCCTGTTAAACGTTTAACGGGTGCCTTGCTAAACGATTTTGGTATTCCCGAGTCGGCCTTGTCGTTTATTAATTATCCGACCCGTTTCGATTCACGGGAAACAGAACGTGTTTTGAACGGCTCGGGTATTGAAGTCCCAGATTTACACGCCTATGCGCCAGCTATTTGGGATTTTTGGGAGCGTAACCTTGATCCTGATCTATACAAAGACCGCACCTTACGTGGCACAGTTGAAGGCAAAGTGTGCGTTGTAACCGGCGCAACTTCAGGTATTGGTCTGTCAACAGCGAAAATGCTCGCGGATGCCGGCGCCATTGTTTGTATTGCGGCGCGTACGCAAGACAAGCTGGATGAAGTGAAGTTCGAGCTAGAGCAGGGTGGTGCAAACGTTTATGCCTACCGCTGTGATTTCTCTAATATGGGAGACTGTGATGCTTTTGTGGCGTCAGTCCTTGCAGATCACGGGCATGTCGATTTCTTGATAAACAATGCAGGTCGATCGATTCGACGTTCCATTAACCTATCGTTTGATCGTTTCCATGATTTCGAGCGTACGATGCAACTCAATTACTTCGGTTCTTTGCGTTTAATTATGGGCTTTGCGCCATCAATGTTCGAGCAGCAGCGTGGTCATATCGTCAATATTTCCTCGATCGGTGTATTAACGAATGCACCTCGCTTCTCAGCGTATGTTGCTTCAAAAGCTGCGTTAGATGCATTCTCTCGATGTGCGGCAGCGGAATTCTCTGACAGCAATATATCGTTTACGACGATTAACATGCCGTTGGTGCGCACGCCAATGATTGGTCCAACCAAGATATATGATTCAGTACCAACTTTATCACCGGAAGAAGCGGCCGATTTAATTGCGAAAGCAATCATTTACCGTCCGAAACGCATTGCAACGCGTTTGGGTACGTTTGCTCAAGTATTGCATGCACTGGTGCCGAAAGCGGGCGAGATTATTATGAATACGGGCTATAAAATGTTCCCAGATTCTGCAGCGGCGCAAGGTAAAGGCCAGAAAGAGGACAAGCCAAAAGTGTCTACAGAGCAAATGGCTTTTGCAGCGATCATGCGCGGCATTCATTGGTAAGTCTGTTAGTCGCAAAAAAATCCGGCAAATTTGCCGGATTTTTTTTAACTGGCATAGTGAAACACTATTTGTATGATAATAAAAAATTATCACTTAACTATGGGAGTTCGGTGCGAGTGTCGGTACCATGTCGACTCTTAATTTTATGCATCTGTTAGTTCAGCAGTCTCATTTCAAAGATCGGTTTTGTGCCGATCGATGCGAGGCTCATGGAAACAGTTGATAACAATTTCACGTACATGATGGAGAAATATAATGAGTGTACTCGTTGGTAAGCAAGCACCCGACTTTACTGTTCCAGCCGTTTTGGCTGATGGCCAAATCGTTGATGAGTTTACTTTGTCAGAAGCAATCAAGGGTAAATATGGGCTCGTATTTTTCTACCCATTGGACTTCACCTTCGTCTGCCCATCTGAATTGATCGCTCTTGACCACCGCATGGCAGATTTCAAAGAGCGTGGTGTGGAAGTGATTGGCGTTTCAATTGACTCACACTTTACCCATAACGCGTGGCGTAATACGCCGGTTGATAAGGGCGGTATTGGTCAGGTTGGCTATACCCTAGCCGCTGACATGGCGCATGATATTTGTAAGGCTTATGACGTGGAGTCAGATGGCGGTGTAGCGTTTCGCGGTGCGTTCTTGATCGATAACAACGGTATGGTGCGTTCGCAAATCGTCAATGATTTGCCACTCGGTCGAAATATGGATGAGCTAATTCGCTTGGTCGATGCGCTGCAATTCCATGAAGAGCACGGTGAAGTATGCCCAGCGGGCTGGAACAAAGGCGATAAAGGTATGGATGCGTCACCAGACGGTGTTGCGTCTTATCTATCGGAGAATGCAGAAGGCCTATAGGTCATCTTGCACCCAAAGAAAGCGCCTCTTTTGAGGCGTTTTTTTTTGCGATTAATAAAGTTGGCAGTTAAAACGATTTGGGGAATATACTAAATGTGTGATTTATCAAATAGCTGCCGCCAACACTTTACGCATCACGTTTCCACTTACAAACCAGACCGTTACACATTCGCATCAAGGAGAGTTATGTATATCCCAAAAGTATTTGAGCAAGCGGATAGCGCGAGTTTAATCAAATTAGTTAAAGATTTTCCTTTTGCGACTTTAATTGCGTCGTCGAATGACGGTTTAGAGGCTGAACATTTACCCATGTATATGGATGATGGTGTGCTGCAAGGTCACGTGGCGAAAGGCAATCCTTTTTGGCAGCGAATCGCTGAGGGTAGCGACGTTATGGCGATCTTTCAGGGAGCAAATAGCTACATTTCGCCAAGCTATTACCCCAGTAAGCAACGAGATGGAAAAGTGGTGCCTACATGGAATTATCTCGTGGTTCATGTGAAAGGCAAAATTAAATATAAACACGAAGCTAGCTGGAAATTAAGTATGCTGACGAGGCTGACGGATCTGCATGAAACCAGAAAGTCGATGCCCTGGCAGGTCTGCGATGCACCTCAAGATTATCTCGTCAATATGCTATCTGCACTTGTTGGTATCGAGATTCATATCGAGAGTATGGCGGGTAAATGGAAAGTTAGTCAGAACCAATCTGTAGAGAACAAGCAAGGGGTCGTAGACGGTTTAGCGCAAGAGGAGAGTCTTAGTGCTAGCTTGATGTCCAGTATTGTCGGTGCGTCTTAAATTTTGACCAGACGCGCTTGTTTGTACGTAGTTTAAAGCGTAAGCGGCCAGCCACCTAGATGCCGCCATTTGTTTATTATTTTACAAAATAACTCTGCCGTTTTTTCGGTATCGTATTTTGCAGAATGTGCCTCGCGGCCATCAAACTCGATGCTTGCATGTGCACACGCTTTTGCTAATACGGTTTGTCCGTAAGCCAATGCGGCGAGCGTTGTGGTATCGAAGCTCGAAAATGGATGGAACGGGTTACGCTTGACTTCACAGCGCTCGGCCGCCGCAAAGATAAAGCCATGGTCAAATGATGCGTTATGACCCACTAAAATTGCGCGTGTACACCCAGTGGTTTTCAAGGCCTTTCGAACCGGCGAGAAAATTTTGTCGAGAGCGAGTTTTTCCGGTTGTGCATTTCTGTAAGGGCTATGTGGATCGATACCTGTGAATTCGAGGGCAGATTTCTCTAAGTTTGCGCCGCGAAAAGGTTCCACATTGCAATGAACCGTTTCTTTCGCATAGAGTTCTCCATGAGAGTTCATATCTAGGATCACCGCTGCGACTTCAAGTAAAGCATCCGTTCTACAGTTAAAACCGGCCGTTTCCACATCGATCACAACGGGCAGAAATCCTCGGAATCTTGCTGAGATGGCGTGGGAATTGCTATGTTCAGAATGGTTCGTATGATGAGAAAATTCTGAGTGATTTGACACGGTTATTCCTTAATACAGACGGGCTTGCTAACGCAGATTATAGCAGAGCCCAAGTTAAAGCGGGCAAACAATTGCCTGTTTTAGTGAGTGGTCGGTTAAGACCTTCCTTTTTTAACCTAAGTAAGCTGAAGTAAATAAAACAATGCCAATATTTTTTAGTCGCCAATTTTCACGAAACTCGCGCGCAGTGCTGTTTATACTTTGGCTTTTTATAGTGAGTGGCCCATTATTCGCTCAAGATTATCAAGCGAAAATGGAACGTAGTGATTGGTATGTCTCATCGTCTATTTTTGAGTGTAGCTTGGTGCATGATGTCCCGCGTTACGGACAGGGTATTTTCTATCATGAGGCAGGTGAAGCGCTGAGTTTTTATACGTCAGCCGTGTCTAATCCGATGGCGGAAGGAAAAGCTGCTTTAGTGATCGAAGCGTCGAACTGGAGACCGGGCCAAGCAATTCGTGATTTGGGCTATGTACGCGTGCGTGATGGCGAACGGCCTTTAATAGTTGAAACGAAACGCGCGCGCCATATGATAGACGGGCTCATGGATGGTATGAAACCGACCTTTACCCGTAAAGCCTGGTTTAGTGATGAGGCTATGCGAGTGTCATTAAACAGCATTAATTTCAATAAAGCGTATCAAGGGTTTCGAAGTTGCGAAGCCTCACTATTGCCCGTTAACTTTCGACAGGTGGAGCGAACTAAGGTGCTTTTTGAGGTAGATAAAGCACGCTTGCTCGCGCGTGATATCAACACACTTGATAACCTTATTACTTATGTGAAAGCAGATAGCACAGTGACTTCGATCTTCGTGGATGGCTACACGGACAGCAGTGGACGTAAAATATACAATCGTAAGTTGTCCAAAAAGCGAGCGGAAGTCGTTACTAAGTACTTGATGGATGCCGGCTTGGATCAGACCATTATTCAGACCCGCTACCATGGTGAGCGTTACCCGATTGCTGAAAATAATTCAACGACTAATAAAGCGAAAAACCGCCGGACAACGGTTCGTTTGGAAAAAGGGGTTCGCCGTATCATGGGTGATGTGCAAGACGACACATCGCCAGTCACCACGGCTAACAATTAAACAACTCCTCTAGTTGTTTTTCATCCCCTTAATTCAGTAGAATACACGCCTTTTTATTAACCTGCGCGCACTGCGTAGCGTTGGCAAGTTTTGGAGACCTCATGTCAAAAGTAAATAAGGTAGTGTTGGCCTATTCGGGTGGCTTAGACACTTCCGTGATCGTTAAGTGGTTACAAGAAACGTACGCCTGTGAAGTGGTAACGTTCACCGCAGACTTGGGTCAAGGTGAAGAGGTTGAGCCGGCGCGAGCCAAAGCAGAGGCGCTTGGCGTTAAAGAGATTTATATTGAAGATTTGCGCGAAGAATTTGTACGCGATTATGTGTACCCAATGTTCCGAGCCAATGCTATCTACGAAGGCGAATACCTATTGGGTACTTCAATTGCACGCCCGCTGATTGCGAAGCGTTTGATTGATATCGCCAATGAAACCGGTGCAGATGCTATTTCACATGGTGCAACTGGCAAAGGCAATGATCAGATTCGTTTTGAGTTAGGTGCATACGCGCTAAAGCCCGGTGTGCAGGTAATAGCGCCTTGGCGCGAATGGGACTTAAGCTCTCGAGAGAGCTTGCTAGCCTATTGTGATGAGCATGGCATCGACGTTGAGAAGAAAAAGGGTAAATCACCGTATTCAATGGATGCTAACTTGCTACATATTTCGTATGAGGGCGATATTCTCGAAGATCCATGGCAAGAGCCCGAGGAAGATATGTGGCGTTGGTCAGTATCACCCGAAGCGGCGCCCGATCAGGCAAGCTATCTCGAATTGACCTTTAAGCAGGGCGACATTGTCGCGTTGAATGGCGAAGCGATGACCCCTGCCACGGTGCTTGAAACGCTGAATGAAATCGGTGGTAACAATGGTATCGGTCGGTTAGATATCGTTGAAAACCGATATGTGGGCATGAAATCTCGCGGTTGCTACGAAACGCCAGGTGGCACGATTATGTTAAAGGCGCATCGTGCAATTGAGTCTATTACCTTGGATAAAGAAGCGGCGCATTTAAAAGATAGCGTAATGCCAAAATATGCAGAGCTGGTCTATAACGGATATTGGTGGTCGCCCGAGCGTAAGGCATTGCAAGCATTAATAGACGAAACACAAACTTACGTTAATGGTGTGGTTCGATTGAAGCTATACAAAGGTAACGTTGTGGTGGTGGGTCGTCAGTCGGAGGATACGTTGTTTGACGAGAGTATCGCGACCTTTGAAGACGACGCGGGCGCTTACGATCAGAAAGATGCGGAAGGGTTTATCAAACTAAGTGCATTACGGCTTCGTATTGCTGCAGGAAGAGGTCGTGATCAGGGTTAAGATTACGCGCGGGTCGTGGAATTAAAAAAACCGGGCTTGCCCGGTTTTTTTGTGCCTTAAAATCACCAAAGCCGCGTTATACCCTATGAATTAGCTACATGAATTATATCAATACGCGGTATACTCATTTAAAAGTTAAGGGCTGTTATGCTGCGCGTATATCCTTCAAATAAAACGGAGAACTTAGCGACGATCATGGCGCAGATCATGAAGGTGTCGCCTTTGTCTGATCCGTTTGTCGAAGAGACCGTCTTGATCCAAAGCCGCGGTATGGGCACTTGGTTACAGCAGCAAATAGCCACGCAGTTAGGTATTGCTGCGAATATTAATTTTTCTTTTCCAGCTTCTTTTGTTTGGCGCTTGCACTCAAATCTCGTTCAACAACAGTCTCCCGATGTTAAATCGCTTGTCCCTCAGTTTGAGAAGTCGGCGTTGCGTTGGGAAATTTTTTCGCGCTTGTCGGAAACCCTTAAAACCGCGCAAGGCGATGACAAATTTGGCCCATTACGAGAGTATCTTAAGGCCGTCTCAAATGCAGGTCAGGAAGGCAATGATCCGGCTATGATGTTTGAGTTAAGTTCCCTGATCGCCGATTTATTCGATGCTTATCAGAATTACCGGGCCGATTGGCTTGAGGTATGGGAACGTGATCAGTGTATCAATGACATGCCAATGGTGGAGGTTGGAGTGTCTCGTTATGAACTGAACCCATCCGAGGTATGGCAAGCTCAATTATGGCGCGATTTGTATCCGATGGTGCCAAGTAATGCGCGTTACCATCGAGCAGATCAGCTGCAGCGATTATTAAAAGCACTGGAGCAAGCACATATTCCCGAAGGCATGTTACCTGAGCGTATTTTCGTGTTTGGTTTGTCAGCATTACCACCACAATGGTTACCAATTTTTATTGCTCTCGCCAAGCATTGTGATGTCCATATTTTATTGGTAAACCCAAGTGAACATTATTGGCATGACCTGATCAGTCAGCAACAATTGAGTCGTCAGCAACGGACTATGTTAACGCAGGGCGTTGCGGCAAAAACAGTTCTGGAAGGGGCAGAATTAGCTAATCCTTTACTTGCCTCTTGGGGGCGATTAGGGCGCCAGAATCTTTCTAATCTTTATCAAATGGTAGAGATGGGGGAGTCTAATAATCTTCGTGTGGATATGTCCATTCAGGCCTATGAGCGAGAACCTGAGAACAGTGCTTTACGATGGATTCAAAATGATATTCTGGATCTTATCGCTGTGCCTCGCGAAGTTGACAGCACCGACACGAGTATCTGGTTTGCAAAATGTCATTCTCGCCTTCGCGAGGTTGAAGCGTTGCGAGATTACGTACTATTGAGTTTGCAGGAAGATCCCGCTTTGCACTGTCAGGACATTATTGTGATGGTGCCAGATATTGAACAATATAGCGCCTTTATTGAGGCTGTATTTTCTGCGCCGGTCGTAACGGCTACGTCTAATTTGAAGACCCGTGTAACCGGTCAAGATGATCTGCAAACTATTCCTTATGCGATTTCAGATCAAGGCGCGTATCTAGATCATCCACTGCTTGCTATGTTTGAGACCGTTGTTAATCTCGATCAATCGCGTCTAACGGGTGATGATGTGCTGGGCTTTTTAGCGCATGAACTGGTTCGTGCCCGTTTAAATATCTCAGAGGAACAGCTGTCTGAAGTACGGCGTTGGGTGAAAGACCTTAATATTCGTTGGGGTTTATCGAGTAAGCATAAATCTCAGGTTCTAGGTGTGAATCAAGAACAAGATTTAAATGAAAATAATACATGGCTGCAGGGGATGCAGCGACTACTTGCGGGATTTCTGTACGGCGAGTTAAGTGTGCAAGAGAGCGTGCTTCTTGGTTTGTCACCAACCTATTATAGCGGCACTGACACTCATGTATTGATAGGTAAACTACTCCATCTACTTGAGTTAATCGAGCACAGCATCGCACTTACTAAACAAGTGCTCAGCGCGAGTGAATGGATTGAGGCGGTTGAAAGCCTATGGCGGCGCTGGTTTGTTATGGATGACTTGCTGCCATCGATACGGGGGACGTTAGATAATGCGTTAAATGCATTTGCGGAGCAAACTGCGATCGCAGGCTTTTCGTCTAAAATACCGGCACATATTTTTTCAAGATGTTTGCATGAGTTGCTTCAACAAGAGGGCGTTAGTCAGCGGTTTCTGTCTGGCCGTATCAATTTTTGTACGCTCATGCCAATGCGAACCATTCCTTTTAAACGGGTATGCATGTTGGGAATGAACGAGGGGGAGTATCCACGTCTAGAAACGCGTCAAAGTTTTGATTTAATGCGCTATTACCCTTCGCGCTTAGGCGATCGTTCCCGTCGAGAGGATGATCGGTATTTATTTCTGGAGGCATTGGGCAGTGCGCGGGAGGCCCTGTATATCTCATACCTCGGCTATGATGCCAAAGACAACACCGCCCGTTACCCTTCAGTGCTTGTAAGCGAATTGCAAGAATATTGTGAGCAATACTTCTATGCGACGAATGATAAGAATGAACGTTTATCTATATTGCCTTTTTGGACTGCTGAACATCGCTTACAGGCATTTCATTCTTCTTATTTTGATGAGAATACAGTAAACGGTTTGCGGACTTTTTCGCATACCTGGGCTGGGTTGCATACAGCTGCTCGGCAGTGCAATGCGCAAAGTAATGTTTCTGTTGAAGTCGATAAGGTGACACCCGATCGTCAAGATGAGTTGCCGCTGTATCAAATAGAAGATTTAGTGCGCGTGGTTGGTGCGCCGTTGGCGAGTTACTATCGGGACACATTGGCCTTAACGCTCCGAGCTGAAGACTCACTCCTGCAAGAGGATGAGCCTTTTTCCCTCGCTGGGTTGGATGCGTACCGCGTAAAAGAAAAAATGTTGATGGCGCATGCGAACGGTGAAGAGACTGATTTTATTTTTCAGCATCTGAAATTATGTGGCGAATTACCGCATCATGTGGCAGGTGATCGCGATTATGCTGACGCGTCAGAAAAATTGCGGCCGATGATAGCCGCGTTGCCGCAATCAATTAGCCATATACCAATCGATTTGGTTTTGCCTTCCTTGGACTGTCGAATAGAGGGGAGTGTAACGATGAGTGAGCAGGGAGCGCTTGTTGTTGGTTTAGCAAAAGAGCCGGGCAAATTATTTTTTATGACATGGTTACAGCACCTCATCTCAAATTTACAGGGCGAGGGGAATGGGTCGGTACTTGTCACGCCAACGCTTCACATTTCATTTCCTAAGTTATCCAAGGCGTTTTGTTTAGACGCTTTGGCTGAGGTGCTCGGCTTGATTGAAAGCTTAAAGTCTAGGCCCTCATTATTTTTGCCAAAAACCGCTTTTAGGCAGCTTCATGGTTCAGAGGCTGAAGCGCGCGGACAGTTTTTAGGTAATCCTTCTCAAAGTATTGAGGGCGAGGCTGATTTTTTACTTTGGCGTCGCGCGTGTTTAGAGCAGGATCCTATTCAAGATTCAAGGGAAATGCCAGATTTCACGACACACCCACTTTGTAAATATGCGGCTTTGTTAATGTCGAGCTCAGAGCAGCCGAGAATTGAGGTGCATAAGCTTGCGTAGTTCGAGTCAAAGCGCACAACCATTGGATCTAGAAACGTTTCCCTTGGACGGCTTGTCGCTTATCGAAGCCAGTGCTGGGACGGGTAAGACCTTTACCTTGGTAAATCTTTACTTACGATATCTTCTCGAGAAAAAAATTGATATTGAATCGTTGCTTGTGGTGACGTTTACCAAGGCCGCGACGCAGGAGTTACGTGATCGTATTCGCGCGGCGATCGTTGGACTGATTGCCCAGCTAGACAAAGCAATCACAGCAGAAAATACGGTGCTGTTTATTGAAAATATGAATGAAGGTATTGAAAAGTATCTCCTGTTGGCGGAGGAAGACTTGCATGAGATGCGCCTTCGCTTGCTGATCGCTGAACGGCAAATAGATCTCGCTGAGATACATACGATTCATGGGTTTGCTCAGAAAATGTTGCAAGAGTATGCCTTAGATATTCAGATCCCGACACAGCAGGTTTTAGTCGAGGAAGTAGAGCCATCGGTATTACGTGCAGTGAAAGATTTCTGGCGGGTAGGCCTCTCAAGCATAAACGACCAAGCATTGACTTATATACTGAGCCTATGGCGGAGCCCCGAATCACTATACAAGGTGCTTAAACCGATTTTACTTCGTCAAGCAGATAGGCTGTTACCAGCACCAAGGCTATTCCAAGACGCGCCGCCGCTCGAGCATATGGCGCTATGGCAGACGCAATTTGATCAAGCCGTGTGGCAAATTCAGGCCTATAAAAAATTTGTGACATTGCATATTGATGATGTGAAAAAGCGAGTGGCCGAGTCGAATCTAAAATCGGTGAAAAATAAACTGAAATGGTTGGATAAAATTGAACAATGGGCGCTTAGTGAGTCGATAGATTTTCCAAGTACCTCCTCAATAGCGAACCTTTTGCTTCGATTTTCGACACAAGCCGTTATCTCGGAAACAAAAAAAGGATGCTCGCCACTCAGTCACCCTATGTTCGAGCGTTTATCGCAAGTCAGTGGCGGGGAACTGAATGGGTTAAGGGAGGGTTTCTTATTAGCAGCCCATGCGCAGATTAATGCGACCGTTTTGAGTGATAAAGTTGAACAGCATGCAATGGGTTTTGATGACTTAATTACACTCTTAGAAGGTGCGGTAAGTGAAACGGATCATCGAAGCAAAGCCCAAGTGGCAGGGTTTATCACTACTTTGCGCAAACGTTTTTATGTTGCGATGGTCGACGAATTTCAAGATACCGATCGCGCACAATATCAAATATTTGATCGAGTCTTTGGTGCGGCCTCCGCTCACTTTAATCTGACCCCAAGGTTGATTTTAATTGGCGACCCGAAGCAAGCCATTTATGGGTTTCGTGGGGGTGATATTCAAACCTATTTAAAAGCAAAGCGAGACGTACTGCATCATGCGCAAGGCTATGTGTTTACCATGCAGCAAAATTGGCGAGCATCCGCTGCAATGGTGGCGGCGATAAATGCCATATTTTTAGCTGTCGACTCTCCGTTCAGGCATGCCCTGATTCCCTATGTTGAAGTATCAGCGGCACAGGGTGAAAACCAAAAATGGCCAATGGCCGCAATGCAACTCACGCAGATCAATGGCTTTGATGGGGGTGGTAAGGCACGAACTAAAGCTTACATTCAAGCGCAACTTGCTCTGGTGTGTTCGCAGCAAGTTCTGAGTTTATTGTCGGGCAGCGTGTGTGAAAGCCCCGTCGCGAGCGAAGATATAGCGATACTCGTCAGAGACAGAGTTGAAGCATTACTTATGCAACAACAGCTTGCAAGGGTTGGTATACGCGCAAGCTTTGAGGGGCGTAGGAGTATTTTTGATTCGCCTGAAGCTATTGCGGTTTTGGCGCTATTAAAAGCGGTCGCTGATCCCGGAGATATCAAGGTCATTAAAACTTGTCTTGCTGACTTATTCTTTAATTACGGTGATCGAGAGTTTAAGCAGTTGATGGAGTACTCAGCAACCACGCAAACGTTAATGACCACTTTTCGCGCCTTACAACAATGTTGGTGGCAACATGGCGTGTTGGCCATGCTTCGCGAGGCGTTAGTTGAATTAAGCGTGCTAGCCCATTGGCAGCGTGCTGAGAGTGAGGCAGATATTGCAAGCTGGGAACGCAGTTTGTCTAATTTCAATCAGCTTGCGGAATTGCTACAACATAAATCACGCGAGTTAAGTGTGCACTCTGACCTAATTGTTTGGTTACATGCCTCAATTTTTAGTGACCGGTCTGAGGCTGACGATACGTCCCATTTGCGTCTCGAAAGCGATGAAAAGTTGGTGCGCATTGTGACCATTCACAAGAGTAAAGGCTTGGAATACGATGTTGTTTTTTTACCTTTTATGTTCAGTGCAAAAAAGAGTAAAGAGGCTTGGTTTTATGACCAAGAGAATAACTTATGTTTTGACTTGCACGGTCAGTCGGAGCACGCAGCTGACATTGAACAAGCACGCAGCGCAGAAGATATTCGCTTGTTATATGTTGCGTTAACACGCTCTAAATATCGATGTTATGTGGGCACTGCAGCGTCGAATGATACAAAAGGTTCTATTGGTATAAAGGGATGTGCCTGGGGAATGATGGTCTTAGGTACGATGAGCGGTTATTCGGTGGATCAGATAGATGATGCTTATTATCGAGAAGTATTGTGTTCGTTGACAGAGGCCTGCGCTCATATTGATCTGCAACACTACTCAGACGCTGAGATTGAATCGTTGCAAAGGCAAAGTAACGAGATGATGAACCTGTTGGCAAAGCCAAAAAGTGAGATGGCTCGCTTATCTCCACTGCCTTTTACTCAAACCATTAAGCAAAGTAAGAAGGTACAGAGCTTTACCGGATTGCTCAATGAGCATCATCATTTATCTGCGGTGCAGGCACATAAAGCCTTGATTGATCCCCGCGTTAGCCTGCCATATTACTGCGATATTCTTGATTTTCCTCGCGGTAGTGAGGCGGGTACTATGCTGCACATGCTGTTTGAGGCCGTTGATTTTTCGACAGGTGAATTATGTGGCGCCTATGCGCGTCGTTATGTTTCGCTTGAAGACATGTTAACAAAACTGCTCGAGACTCGGGTCCCGGTTCCAAAGAAAAAATTACAGGCTTGGGTCACCTATTTATCTGCTTGGCTTAAAGATATTTGCCGGCAACCTCTATTGCCGGGATTTAGTCTCTCGAACCTCGAGACACAAGACTATTTGGTTGAAATGAGCTTTCAGTTTTCCGTTGCAGATTTAGACATGGCGCATCTAAATAAGGTGCTTCTGAAGCATAGTCCTGAGGTTGCGCCTTTATTATTTAAAAGTTTTGCCGGTTATATGACGGGTGCGATTGACTTATTGTTTCGCCACAATGGCAAATATTACATACTCGATTATAAGTCGAATCACCTAGGTTTTCAGGCAGAAGACTACGCAGAGTCGTCGTTGCATACCGCGATTCTTCATCATCGGTACGATGTGCAATATTTGTTATACACACTCGCAACACATCGCTTTTTAGCGCAAAGACTGGGTGAGCACTATGACTATGATCAACATATGGGGGGAGCCGTTTATCTGTTTTTACGCGGTATGCAACTCAATGACACGGTCAGAGAAGAATACTCAGTAGCAAATGGCGTCTATCTCCGGCGTCCTTCTCGTGACGTAATTGAAGCCTTAGATGCAATGATGCAAGACCATGATCAGTTGCATGAGGGAACAGACCATGTTTAAGGAGAAGTCGGCATTTCTTGATGCGTTGCATCAATTAATCGAGTCGGGCGATAGTCTATGTCGATGGGTGGATTATTATGCTGCACGTTTTACCTTGCGTGAAGTTGAGCGACGAAACGAAAATTTAAGTCATGACGAAAAAGAGTTACTGGCCGTTTTAGTCTTGCTTTTGGGCAATGCAAGCCGAGAGGGTAAAACACAACTGGCTTTGTCATCGCTTTATAGCAGTAAAACGATACCGCCATGGTTTAAATTGCCCGGTGAGCAAGCACTGATAGCAACCCTGGAGGCTGCTGCGCCGGTCGTCAAGGTCGTTGCGGCTGCAAATAAAAGGTGTAGTGAAACCCTACCCATTGAGCAGTTAGATTTGCTAGAAGCAGTTGTGACGATTCCAGAAGAAAGCGATCGTAAGCCGTCCAGCGCTGACGACGGCCAGGCACCACCATTGATTGTGATGGACAACGGACAGATTAGTTTGCATCGCTTTTGGCGCGCTCAAATTCAAATAGACCATTGGCGTTCTTCCGCGTTATCAGAAAAAACGGTATTTAATAAGCTTCAACTGACAAACGCGTCTGCTGCCTTTGTTGCGTTATTTCCTAATGTTTGTTTTGAGCCAGCATCTCCTGATTTAGGACAAGCACTTGCGACACTTCAGAGCACAATTCAGCCGTTCAATTTGATTAGTGGTGGACCAGGAACGGGTAAAACGACGACGGCGGTGAAAATCATATTATTGCGATTAATTATTTTGTATTTTGCACAAAATGAGACGTCGCAAGAAAACGTCTCGTCGGCCAAAGTATGCTTATTAGCGCCCACTGGCAAAGCAGCCCAGAGGCTAGCCAGTGCTATTTTGTCGCAGCTGCCTAATTTATTGACGCGTTTAAAGTTGAATGTTGAATTAGAAACCTACATTCAGCGCAGCTTAGCCATTGAAGGTATGACGGTTCATCGATTTTTGAACCAAGCGCAGGGATCAAACAAGTCACGCCCTACTAACTTGGGTAGTCTATTCGCCGATAGCGTAACGGATGTGCCAGATTTGGTATTAATCGATGAGAGCTCAATGGTTGACCTTGAATTGATGCAGGCAGTGCTCTCGACTTTATCACCCAAGAAGGGTTTGATTATGTTGGGCGATTATTTTCAGCTGCCAGCGGTTGAACCCGGTGACGTTTTTGCGCAGTGGGTGAGCCAAGCGAGGTTTTTTGAACGCAACGATCGCCAGACTCAGCAGATTGAGCAGCTTAGTGGTTGGACGCTTAATAATGATATATCGATTATTAAGAGCGATGAAACGCCTGCTTTTTTGAGCGAGCTTAAGCATAGTTTCCGCTTCTCCGGCGCGTTGGCCAGTGCTGCGGTGTCTGTCAAAGCAGGGCATAACGATGGGCTGTTCTCTCTTCTTCGACAACACGATGCAACGCATAACTTAGCGTGGTCTAGTCATGATGATCAGCGCCTGAATAAAGATTTACGGCAAGGGTTGTTAAGCGGTTATGAGCGGTATTTTGATTTAGTGAATAAGCGAGCCTCATACGAGACGCTATATGCTGAACTTGATCGCTACCGTATATTGAGCCCCAGTTATCAGGGTAGTTTAGGGGTGGAGGCCTTAAATGATTTGGTTGAAGTGCACTTCCAGGGTGAAACGAAGCGCGCAGCATTAAGCCTTTACCACGGAAAAGCAATGTTGATGACAAAGAACATGCCTGCTTTAGGTTTGTTTAATGGCGACATTGGTATTGTGATTGCGCAGCAGAATGGTGAGTATCTGCTATGTTTTGGCGATTCTAATGAGCGGGTGGAGGTATCGCCTCTGCAGGTAGCAGGTTTACAACCTGCATACGCAATGACAGTGCACAAAAGCCAAGGTTCTGAATATGAGAAGTTATCTGTTGTAATTTCGATGCAAGCACAAGAGCTTTTGTCTCGCTCTTTGCTTTACACAGCACTTACTCGGGCAAAGACTTCCTGTCACTTATATGCCTCGGCCGAGGCCATTGAGCAAACGTTATCGTCTAACTAAGGCGACGGCATGAGCATATGACTTTATAACAAAAATGGATGACGGGCTTCTGTCTATCGCCCCTACTACTGCTCTTTTAAAGCTTCCGCACCCATATTTGAGTGCTTACTCTTTCACTTATTAGTTTTCATGCATTTGTCTCGCCTCCCTACATTCCATTTGATATCTAGCTTTTCAGGCTAATTCTGAAACAAATCGAGTTACAAACGCTAACAGTGTTGCGGATTGTTAAGCGTATCTTTGTCAATGACTGTGAATTTTACCTTCAATACGATGACTGAAACCTAGAACGTACCAAGCGTTACACACCGATACAAAACAGGCTTTATTTGGTCATTTTTACCTGGTTAACCTGCATATACTGAAATTCAAGCAAGCGGAAAACATCCTTCCACGAAACACTTGCTAGGAAGTGCACCAAAAGTACAGTTCCGAAGTAAGTCGCAGGAAGCAGCGAACAAAACATGGAATGGCAGTAAGTGCAGTAAGTAGCCAAAAGCTACCAGCGAGAAAGACATAAAAACTAAATAAGTAAATAACAGCAGTTAAACAAATTAAAAAATACTCGGAGATACATTCCATGAAAAATTCAATTAAAAAAGCAGCAATCGCAGC
>CAJWAD010000010.1 GCA_913020245.1 uncultured Oleiphilus sp. | reverse complement strand
CAATCAAGCACAACCTTTTGTACGGTTGCATGATCACTGTCCAAATAAATCGCGCCAATTAACGATTCTAAGGCGTCGGCTAAAATAGATTCACGGCGATAACCACCACTTTTTAACTCTCCAGGGCCCAAACGAAGGTACTCACCCACGTCAAACTCTTTCGCGATCTCCGCTAACGTAACGCCTTTTACAAGACGCGAGCGTAAACGAGACAACTGCCCTTCTTTTGCTTTTGGAAATATTTCATAAAGATGCTGCGCAATCACAAGCCCTAGAATCGCATCCCCGAGGAACTCAACGCGTTCATTGTTTGCACCTTTGTGGCTGCGATGCGTCAATGCCAGCTCAAGTAAAGTTTTGTCCTGAAACTGATAGGCAATATTTTTTTCTAAGCGCTGATAAGGATTGACTGACACACACCTACTCAATAAAAACGATTACGGGTTAATTTCTGTGACATCTTGGAAGACCACCACCGCATCTACATTTTTGTATATATTGATGCGTCTTTCATAATCAACATCAATGGTTAAGATTCCATCTTCTTTATAAATTTCGATGGCGTCATCATAACGCACGTCGCGAACATTATTTGTTTGCATACGCAGTTTAAACCGCTTTGCAACTTCACCCACCGATAACTCTTCAACACCCGATTCTTCTTCGAATGACTCAACGACCGACTGAATCTGCCAGTGTTCAAAGTAAATAGGATACAATTTAAAAACCACCAACAAGATCATTGCCGCCATCGCAACAATAATCAAAATCGCAAGTGCCGAAGCCCCCGCCTGATTAGAGGGCAAATTATTATTCTTTTTCAACATACAGGCTCCTTGAATTGCCTCATCGTGTACCGAACTCATTGACTTGAACATTGCCTTAAGGTTAGCTGGCACGCATTGAGAACACAAATTATGGGACGCTCGCCGAATCGATTACCACGCGGTGCAACTGTATGATAACAGCCTATCTATCGACTTATTCAATCCCACCCACACGCTTAAAACTCGGAATAGACAAGAACTCTGTCCACTGCATCCAAATCGCAAAGGCTTTACCTACCACCAATTCGTCAGGAACGACCCCCCAAAACCGGCTATCGTTACTGTTGTCTCGGTTATCGCCCATCACGAAATAACTCTCTTTTGGGACAGTCCATTCGCCTTCAGATTCGATATTGCGAGAATATTGATGTTCAATCAATTGATGCGACACCTTACCAATTTGCTCTTCAAACAAGTTGTAAGGCGGCAGATTAGCCAACTGTTTTTCAGCAACTAACTCATCATTTATGTAAAGTTGTTTGTCAATGTAACGAATCGTGTCACCCGGAATACCAATGACGCGCTTGATATAGTTGGTTTTCCTGTCGTCAGGAAACTTGAAGACCATCACGTCTCCACGCTGCGGATCTTTTAGCGCGACCACCTTAGTACCTAAAACCGGGAGTCTAAGCCCATACTCATACTTGTTAACGAGAATAAAATCACCCACCTCAAGCGTTGGCAACATTGATCCCGACGGTATTTGAAATGGTTCAACAAGAAATGAACGTAATACTAAGACGATCGCCAGCACCGGGAAGAACCCTCGCGCATTATCGATTAACCAAGGCAGTTTATGCTCATTTTCAGGGAGATTTTCTTGTGCAATCTTTCGTTTTTTTTGCCATAGCACCACATCTAACAGGTAGATTAGCCCCGTCACAAAGGTCAATACAACCAACACCAAGGGAAAATCGATATCCATAGTTTCCTCTATACCCGCACTGTTTTAGTCTATTTCATCGTTATTTTTATGTTTTGAAACCGCGCTAATGACATTGCGATTAGCTATCAACTTTCAATACGGCCAGAAACGCTTCTTGTGGAATTTCAACACTACCCACTTGCTTCATCCGTTTTTTACCCTCTTTCTGCTTCTGTAACAGCTTCTTCTTGCGGCTAACATCGCCGCCATAACATTTGGCTGTTACATTTTTCCGCAACGCTTTAACGGTTTGGCGCGCAACAATTTGCCCCCCAATGGCCGCCTGAATCGCCACATCAAACATTTGCCTTGGAATCAACTCTTTCATTTTTTCGGTTAGCAAGCGCCCTTTCGATTGAGCATTATCGCGATGTATGATCAGTGCTAGTGCATCCACTTTTTCCGCATTAATCAACACATCTAGCTTCACAAGCGTGGCAGGTTCAAAGCGAACAAACTGGTAATCCAGCGAGGCAAACCCGCGACTCACCGATTTAATTCTGTCGAAAAAATCGAGTACCACTTCACCCATTGGCAGATCATATTTCAAAGACACTTGACCGCCTATAAATTGCATATCTCGCTGTACGCCTCGCTTATCCACACACAAGCTAATCACGTTACCCAAATAGTCCTGAGGAACAAGGATGTTAGCTTCTACAATAGGCTCGCGCATCTCGTTGATCGAGCCCAAATCAGGTAAGCGAGAAGGATTGTCTACAACCACTGTTTCACCGTTACGCTGCACAACTTCATAAGCAACGGTAGGCGCTGTCGTAATTAGATCGAGATCATACTCACGCTCAAGACGCTCTTGAATAATCTCCATATGCAACATACCTAAAAAGCCACAACGAAAACCAAAACCTAGCGCGTCCGAACTTTCGGGTTCATAGTAAAGTGAAGCATCATTTAACGTAAGCTTTTCCAAGGCTTCACGAAAGGTCTCATAATCATCAGAACTTACTGGAAACAAAGCAGCATAGACTTGCGGTTTTACTTCTTTAAAACCCGCAAGCGCCTCGACATCCTGTGTTTTTGCGTGGGTGATGGTGTCGCCAACAGGGGCACCATGAATATCCTTAATACCAGCGACCACAAAGCCGACTTCACCCGCCTGAAGGATCCCGGTTTCTTTACGTTTTGGCGTAAACACGCCGGTGGCATCGACTTGCTGAGTTTTACCGGTCGATTTAATAAAAATCTTATCGCCTTTGCGTAATGTTCCCTCAACAACGCGCACCAGGGAGACAACTCCCAAGTAATTATCAAACCAAGAATCAATTATTAATGCCTGGAGGTCACCTTTCACATCGCCCACGGGCGCCGGCACAGTTTTAATCAACGCTTCTAGTACTTCTCGTACGCCCATCCCGCTTTTTGCACTGCACGGCACGGCCTCTGATGCGTCAATGCCAATAATGTCTTCAATTTCCTGTTTAACGCGCTCCGGTTCTGCTTGCGGCAAGTCCATTTTGTTTAAAATGGGCAACACCTCAAGGCCTTGCTCTATTGCCGTGTAGCAATTTGCGACCGATTGCGCTTCTACGCCCTGCCCCGCATCTACAACTAAAAGGGCACCTTCACATGCAGCCAGTGAACGAGACACCTCATAAGAGAAATCAACATGGCCCGGCGTATCGATAAAATTCAGCTGATAAACTTCACCATCGTCCGATTTGTAATCTAAGGTGACACTCTGCGCTTTGATTGTGATCCCACGCTCACGCTCAATATCCATCGAATCAAGCACTTGCGCTTCCATTTCACGGGCACTTAGACCGCCACAATCTTGTATAAACCGATCTGCTAACGTCGATTTACCATGGTCAATATGGGCAATAATAGAAAAATTACGTATATGTTTAAGGCTGCTCACGAGGTGCGTCTCAAATAATTCAAGGCGCGCATTTTATAGCATTTAAACCATGATTGCTAAGCATCTGCATCGAAGGCCTGTAAATAAGTTTGTAATTGTTTCTCACCATTAAATTGCGCCTGTATTACAGAAATAAAGGTATACACCCCAACCAATTTACGATTAAGAAATACAAACTCTTTTGGCGGGATCTTAAAGTAACGGCTTATCGCCGAACGCGTTGCGTTTTTTGCGACCCGAGTTGGCAAGTCGCTCTCATTCCAACAGTATTGACCATCGCTATTTAAGCAACTTTTCGGAATCGTTCGCGCTAATTTACTATCCGCAGAGGCCAAGGGCTCAAGCACATCGATACACACCTGCCCAAAACGCTCGAGCACCTCGTGAGGCCACTCTCGTTGCATAAAACCGAGCGCTATTCCTCCCTCAATCACGCCGGCTAAATCTTCGTGATAAGCACACGAAATCATCTGACATACTGGACGAATAAAGGCATCGTCGTAATGCTGAACTGCACCAAAATCTAACAGCACCAGTCGTACTGACGGTTGATTCTTATTTAACCTCGTCTCGTCACTCTCAATTCGAACGCGATAATTACCAAAATTAGGGTCCGTCTGAATTTGATGCCATACAAAAAGCTCTTTTAAGAACAGATCGAGAAAGCTTTCACCGAGAAGGTTACGCTGAACTTGCGACAACGCGGCCACATGCTCACTGGTCACATGCTCACCCGCTTCGTAGGACGTCGCTAACACGCTACCAGAGCTGTAACGCGCATATACCCTCGGCACAATAAAACGCTCATCACCCACAAGCATATCGTGGAACGCCTGCGTAGTGGCTGCCTCCAGTGAATAGTCAACTTCACGGTGCATCATGACCCGCACCTCGTGAAGCCAATCATCAAAAGCAGGCCCCTTCGAGACGAGGTTCGCTAATTTTAATAGTTGTGTGACCGCATCTAAGTCGGCGTCAATGGATTCAGCGACACCGGGATATTGGACCTTTAGGCAAAGCTCTTCACCCGTTTTTTTAACTTTGGCGCGATGCACTTGCCCTAATGAGGCACTACCAATAGGCAGAGGGTTTATTTCAAGCTCATTTAGGACAACATGGCCAAGTTGCTCTAACAAGCAGTCATTGATCACGCGCCATTCCATCGCCTGCGTGCGATCCTCAAGTGTATGAAGTGCTTGCGTGACTTCGTCGGGTAAGAAATGCTCACCGTACAGAGCCATTACTTGACCAATCTTGACCACACTGCCTTTGAGCTTACCTAATTCCGCAACTAGATAATTTGCTTCTCGAGAAAGCGCCTTGCTGCGTTCTAAACGTTTAGTTTCTTTATCTGCAAATAAGGTGGATGTATACCGCGATGCCATACGAGACCCGGCCATTAAACCGGCTTTCGTGAGACTTAACCGGCGCTCAAAACTCCCTGTTTTGATCTTCGATAAATCAAATGAAGGTTTTTGGGGTTTGTCAGACATGGCTTCCTCAGTGATACACCACGCAAAGGGAGTGGGGCAAACGTTACATGGGCTTAACCAACTGCCTCACCTTTTAGCTGCTTATCCGCATGATAAGACGAGCGCACCATTGGCCCGCTAGCGACATGTTTAAAGCCCATTTTGCGGCCCTTTTCCCCAAGTAAATCAAACTCTTCAGGGGTCACAAAGCGTTCTAAAGCCAAATGATCTCGGGATGGCTGTAAGTATTGCCCGAGCGTTAGCATATCGACATCATGGGCACGTAAATCAAGCATAACCTGCTCGACTTCTTGTATCGTCTCACCAATACCAAGCATCAAACCAGATTTGGTTAGAGCGCCAGGCGCAAGCGCTTTGTAGCGCTTTAACAGATCTAAAGACCACTGATAATCTGACCCGGGACGAACTTTCTTGTAAAGCGTGGGAACCGTTTCTAAATTATGATTAAAAACATCTGGTGGTGTTAGCTTCAAAATATCAAGTGCAACCTCCATGCGACCCCGGAAGTCAGGCACTAATACCTCAATTTGGATTTTGTCACTGCGTATACGCGTTTCGCTAATACAATCTGCGAAATGCTGAGCCCCTCCATCACGCAAGTCATCGCGATCTACCGAGGTAATGACAACATAATTTAAGCCCATGTCGGCAATGGCTTCTGCCAATTCACGCGGTTCATCTTGGTTAAGCGGTTTTGGTCGCCCGTGTGCCACATCGCAAAATGGACAGCGACGCGTACATATATCGCCCATAATCATGAACGTCGCGGTACCACCACCAAAACATTCACCTAAATTCGGACACGATGCCTCTTCACATACGGTGTGCAAACCATGATGACGGAGCTTACGCTTTATTTCGTCGATACGAGGTGTCGCCGGCACTCGCACTCGAATCCAATCTGGTTTGCGCGGCATTTTGTCAGTCGGAATCACTTTGATCGGGATTCTAGCGACCTTTTCGGCACCCCGTAATTTTTCGCCTTGCACCACTTTCTTGCGTACAGGCTTTTCGGTCGTGTTCTCGGAGGCATTCAAGCTCATAGCGTTTCTTTATACTCCATCAGTATTTCTTTGTAGCCAAAACGATGCTGAATCATTTCAACCAACCGACCAGCTACTTGCTCGATCGGTTCAGCAACAAACTCACTGAGCTGCCGCATTTTAAGATCTTGAAAACCACACGGATTGATGCGCGTAAAGGGCTCCAGATCCATATCTACATTTAGACTTAAGCCATGAAAGGATTTTCCTTTTCGAATGCGCAGTCCAATTGATGCAATTTTTTCGTCATCTACGTAAACACCAGGCGCATCTTGTTTGGCGACGGCATCGACCCCGTAAAGTTTTAACAAGCCGAGTATAGAATCTTCAATCCCGGAAACAAGCTGCCTTGCGCCAATGCCCATCCGATCAATATCAAACATCGTATACACGACAAGTTGGCCTGGACCGTGATAAGTAACCTGCCCGCCCCTGTCTACTTGCACGACCGGAATATCACCCGGACGCAAGATATGCTCTTCTTTTCCAGCCTGACCCTGCGTAAACACGGGCCGATGCTGTAAAAGCCAAACTTGATCTTCTGAATCAACGCCGCGAGTATCGGTAAAGCCCTGCATGGCCTTCCAAACCGGCTCATACTCAAGCAGACCATCAATCATTCGCACGACAAGCGTTTGCTCCGCCGCTTCAGAGTTTACTTGCATATCTTCGGACATTAGCCTTCCACTATTCAAGATTGGTTACGCAGTACATAAGTATACGTTAGACATATTCATTTGGAGCTAAAACACTGGCGCTTTAAAACAACACCATAATAGAAAGCAGCATCCAAAGGTAATGAGGCTCTCTAAATAACCATTTTAACGCGCCCAGAATCAATTAAGGCTTTGTGCAACGTATCCAATTGTATACGACTCTCTGCCCTAAACTTAATACGCAGCGAAACAAAATTACCATTGCGACTGGCTTGTTCGACAATCGTGGTCGGATCAAAACCTTGAACATGCTCGACAACAATAGCACCGATTACTGCTGCAAAATCAACGCTACTATCACCGATCACTTTTATGGGGTAATCGCATGGAAACTCTAATTCAGGGACTTGCATACGCCCTCCAAACAGCCGACTTTTGAAAACTTACGAGAATAAACCAACAAAGAATAGCGTAAGCGTATCCCACAAACGCTTAAAAAAACCACCTAACGAAACATCTTCTAATGCGACCAATGGCTGGTCAACAATGACCTTATCATCCAAGGTGACAGTCAAACGGCCAAACTCTTGTCCGATTTCAACCGGCGCTTCGATTGGATCTTGAATATCGATCTGTGCTTTTAGTTCTGACTTTTGACCGCGAGGGATGGTAACGACCACCTCTTTTGCTAAACCGAGGCTAAAGTTGTCAATCGCCCCAGCCCATACACGAGAGGTAGTGAGTGATTCGGCCGCTGTATATAACTTATGCGTTTCGTAATATCTAAAACCATAATTAAGGAGCTTTTGCGTTTCTTTTGCCCGCGCCTCTTCGCTCTTTGTGCCCATTACCACACTAACAAGTCGCATATCGCCGCGCTTAGCGGACGCCACCAAACAATAACCGGCCGCGTTAGTATGACCTGTTTTTAAGCCATCGACTGATTTATCCCGCCATAGCAAGCGATTTCTGTTGGGTTGACGAATATTGTTATACGTGAAAAATTTCTCTGCATACAATGGGTATTGCTCTGGATAATCTTGAATAATTGCTTTAGCTAAAATCGAGAGATCTCGGGCCGTCGAGTAGTGACCTTCTGCAGGAAGACCTGTCGCATTTTGAAACCCGCTGTCGGTCATCCCTAGCTCGATCGCTTGTTGATTCATAATATCAGCAAAGGCTTCCTCGCTGCCGGCAACATGTTCTGCGAGCGCAATGCTTGCGTCATTACCGGACTGAATAATGACGCCTTTTAACAAGTTTTCTAAACCGACTTTAGTCCCTTCTTTGATAAACATTTTGGAACCACCCGTGCGCCAAGCTTTTACGCTAATGGGCACCTCATCGAACAGATTTACACGACCCTTCGCCACTTCACTTTCAACGATGTAAGCCGTCATCATCTTCGTTAGACTCGCTGGTGGAAGCCGCTCATCAGCATTACCCTCAACGATGACTTCGCCACTCGCCACATCAATTAAAATATATGAACTGGCTGAGACCTGCGGTGGTGAGGGAATTAAAGCAGGTTTCGCAGCAACCAGTGCACTGAAAGCACTCAACACAAGCAAAGAAACGAGGCGTAAAGATAAGGATTTAGACATAAAAGATCCGACTTTTATCAGCAGAAAAAACAAAAACGAGCAGCCATAGTATAGACGCGCTAGCCGTGAGAAATTGCGCAGGAGTGTAACTGATTTAAATGCTCCAATCACCCTACAAGTTAGTAACCAAACCAGTATCAGCGTCAAGCGCCCTTTGCTTGCAAAGAGCGGACAATAACAATCGGCTGTCCTACTTTTTCATCCTTGACCTGCTGCATTACTTGCTGCGCTTCGGCATCCGAATCAAACGGACCGATGCGCACGCGAAATAGTGGCTTAGCCAAATTAAACGCCTGCGCGGTAAAAACCTCAGCTGAGTCAATAAACGTGCGTAGCTTTTTCGCTAATGCATCAGCATGAGCACGCGCACCAAAAGCCGCTACTTGCACAAACGACGCTAACCGATTTTCACTCAGTTCGGTTGAACTAATCGCAACTGATGCGGGCGGCGCGGTGTTAATTGCTTCGAGCTTTACTTTCGTAGTTCCCTGTTTTTGAAAACCCAATTTAATAGCGGCTGCATAAGACAGGTCAATCAGACGATCACCATGAAAAGGACCTCGGTCGTTGACGCGCACAATAATCTTTTTCCCGTTTGCCAAATTTGTCACCCTTAAATAAGTGGGTATTGGCAAGGTTTTATGCGCAGCGGACAGGGCATACATATCATACACTTCGCCATTCGACGTCAGCTCACCATGAAATTTTAAGCCATACCAGGAAGACACGCCCTCCTCTACATAATTTTTGTTGCTAGACAAAATCTCATAGGTCTTACCCAGCACTTGATAGGGCGATTTATTGCCTTGAGGGCTAATCGGTTCCCACTTTGGAGTCGCTTCTGGAACATTAGCCGCATCAAAATTGCCCTTTGGGGCTTTGTCATGAGCCATACTATAACGCGACGGTGGTGCCGTATTGCAGGCCGTAATAAAGATTAATACGATAAGGACAAAGAAGATTCTCAACTGTCTAAGCCTAACGCCTTCGCTAATTGATACACGGCCATTGCATAAAGATGGCTATGATTATAACGCGTAATCACATAAAAATTATGCTGTGTTACCCAAAGCTCTTCGCCATTGTCACCCTTTAAAATTTGAATTTTAGCGGCATCGCTATCCGGAATATCTATTGCGTTCTGCAAGCCCACACTTTGCATGTCAGCCATCGTAAATTTAGGTTTAAGGCCCTTGTGAATAAGGGCTTTATATTCATTAGTATCAAATGTGGCCTCAAACGCCACACCCTCGCCCGCCTTCCACTTGTGACGCGCAAAATAATTGGCAACACTACCAATTGCATCGATCGGGTTATCTAAAATGTCAGCGATTGCATCACCATCAAAATCAACTGCATAGTGCCTATAACTTGACGGAATAAACTGGCCATACCCCATCGCTCCGGCGTAGGAACCTTTGAGGACTAACGGATCAAATCCTTGCTCACGAGCCAGTAACAGAACCTGTCCTAACTCCTTTCGGAAAAATTTTGAACGCGGAGGGTAATCAAAACCAAGCGTCGACAAGGCATCTATCACCCGATAGCTTCCTTTGTTTTCGCCATAGCGGGTCTCTACACCGATGATTGCCGTAATAATTTCTCTCGGAACACCATACTTCTCTTCCGCTCGACTCAGTTCGGCGGCGTAAGCTTCCATAAACGATTTCCCTTTCGCTATACGAGCCGGCTTAATGAATATTTTAGAATAACCCGACCACGTTAAACGCTTTTCTGCAGGGCGTGAGATTGCATCAAGAATGGATTGTTTCTTTTTGGCTGAAGCCAGCCATCGCTCAAGCTGCTGCCTCTCAAACCCATGATCATCTACCATTTGATCAATAAACTCGCTGCTCTGTGGATGCGTGAGATAATTAGCAAAGCCACTAGACGATATGCTCATACCGGAGAGAACCAAACAAAACGCAGCCATGTTAGAAGTCATAGCCCGCTTAAAACCTAAGAAAGTAAACGTCATAAAATTTGTGCTACTGAGTTAACAAACATGCTTAAGTGTAGTGCTTAAGGAAAGCATCCCGCCATCGTTTTATAGCTAAACAAAATTAAGATTTGGTAGGACTTTTTTTGACAGAATTATGCGCTTGGTTGAAGACAAAAAGTCATCTCGAGCACTCTCCAGGCAAGCAAAAATCTCTACCTATGCACGAGCATCTTTCGATGGGTATGGATCGACATAAGTACGCCAAATGCAGCCATAATCGTCACAATCGAGGTGCCGCCATAACTCACTAATGGCAGTGGTACGCCCACAACTGGCAGGATCCCACTGACCATACCTATGTTTACGAACACATAGACGAAAAAGGTGAGGATCAAACTCCCCCCCAAGAGGCGGCAGTAAGAATCTTGTGCTTTTAACGCGATATTTAGGCCACGCAGCACAATTAATAGATAAAGGCTGAGCAAAACTAACACACCAACTAAACCAAATTCTTCCGCACAAACCGCGATAATAAAATCTGTATGGCTCTCTGGTAAAAAGTTCAGATGTGATTGAGTCCCCTCTAACCAGCCCTTCCCCCAAATACCCCCAGACCCAATTGCTGTCTTGGACTGAATAATATTCCAACCCGCGCCTAAGGGATCACTTTCAGGATCAAAAAAGGTCAGTACACGCTGTTTTTGATAATCTTTCATGTAGAAAGACCAAAGCACGGGAACTAGTGAAGTAAACACCACACCGAAACCCATCACAATTTTCCAAGAAATACCGGCAAATAAAATGACGAATAAGCCGGATGAGGCGATGAGGATAGAGGTACCCAAATCCGGTTGCATGGCAATCAACATGACCGGCACCACCACAATTAACAGACTAATTAAAATATCCTTAAAATAAGGCGGTAAGTAACGCCGTGCCAAGAACCAAGCAACCATCATGGGCACAATCAACTTCATAAATTCAGAGGGTTGAAACCGAGGTAAAGCCGGCAATTGCAGCCAACGCTGAGCACCCTTCGCACCGACGCCGAAAAACATCACACCAAGTAAGGCGAGCAGCCCTAAGGCAAAAAGGACAGGAGTCCAGCGCTTAAATATCTGCGGATCAAGCTGCGCAAAAACCAACATAGCCAGCAAGGCCACACCAAAGCGTAAGGCTTGTTTTTGCACGTAGAACCAGCTCTCACCGCTAGCACTATACAAAATCACTAAACCGAACAAACCTAGAGTAATGAGTAGACCCAATAAAATCGGATCAATATGCAAACGATAAAACAGTGAGCTTTGTTTTGATAAATGCGCATCAGCGCCTGGCATCTGACGCAAAAAATCATTATTCACCGGAGGCTTCTCCAACATTCAGACGCTCTGCGTCGACCAACCAATGATCAAACAAGGCGCGTGCCACCGGGGCCGCGGATACGCTTCCACCGCCACCGTTCTCAACAATCACGGCAACCGCAATCTGCGGTTCATCTACCGGTGCAAAACCCACGAATAAGGCATGATCTCGATGCCGCTCGGCAAGCGCTTCAGCATCATACTCTTCGCCCTGAGCAATCCCAACAACTTGGGCTGTCCCGGTTTTACCTGCCATGCGATATTGGGCACCATAACCGCTACCTCGCGCGGTACCCTTTTTGCCGTGCATAACAGACTCCATCGCATCGACAATATATTCCCAATTCTCCGGTTTACGCAGGGAAACGTCACCCAACGCGTTCTCACGCTGACTCAAGACAATTGATTTATCTCCGGTTTGCTTCAACATACGCGGTGCCACCCAAGCACCTCGATTAGCAATTAACGCGGTAGCCGCTGCCAACTGAAGCGGTGTAGAAAGCATATAACCCTGACCAATGCCCATATTTAATGAGTCACCTGGATACCATGGCTCTCCGCGCAACCCTCGCTTCCAATCTCGGCTCGGCAAGAGCCCCGAACGTGCCTCGTCAATATCGAGGGATGTATTTTGGCCAAAACCAAAATACCCCAAGTAACGAGACATATCATCAACGCCCATTTTAAAGGCCAAATCATAGAAATACGTATCACAAGACTCTGTAATCGACGTAAATAAATTCATGCGTCCATGACCCTCGCGCTTCCAATCGCGATACAAGCGCTCCTCATTGGGTAAGCGATAAAATCCGTAATCCATAATTGAGTAAGATTTAGTAACAGCGCCAACATCTAAACCCGCCATACCAACAATGGGTTTTATCGTCGAGCCGGGCGGATAACGACCCTTGAGCGCCCGGTTAAACAACGGTAGATCTAATGAATCACGCAGTGCGTCATAACTTGCATGATCGATACCGGTAACAAACTTATTAGGATCAAAACTTGGCGTACTTACCATCGCAAGGATGCCACCTGTCGAGGGCTCAATAGCGACCACCGCCGCACGTTTTCCCTCCAATAATTGTTGAGCTTTTGCTTGCAGAGCGATATCAAGATGCAATACCAAATTTTTACCCGGCACAGGTGGCACATCATTGAGTACTCGGAGAATTCGATTCCCCGCATTGGTTTCTATTGTTTGCAGCCCCGCCGTGCCATGTAGCTCCGCCTCATAAAAACGCTCAACCCCTAATTTTCCAATGTAATTTGTCGCCGAGTAATTACGCTCGTCGAGCGTCGCTAATTCTTCTTCATTGATTCGGCCTACATAACCTAATGAGTGGGCGGTTAACTCGCCAAACGGGTAATAACGAGCGAGCTGTGCAATAACTTCAACACCCTGAAACTCATGGCGCCTAACCTCAATAATCGCAATTTCTGCTTCGGACAATTTACCTTTTAAGCTGACTGGCTGGTATGGACGTCTTGCGCGTTTTAACAACTTCCTGAAGCGCTTTACTTGATCATCACTTATGTCAACAAGGCCACGTAAGGCGGATAGTTGGCTCTCTAGGTTATCTACCAACTCGGGAATGATGGATAAGCTGAACACTGGCTGGTTGTCAGCCAACAACGCACCGTGCCTATCGTAAATTAAGCCTCTATTCGGTGCGACGGGTTGCAGTTGCATCCTATTCTTATCGGACAAGGTGTTGTAGTGCTCGTAGTCTACTACTTGCAAATGGTAAAGCCGCCAAACGAGTGCGCCGAGCATGCCCATCACGATAAAAATCGCAATAATCGTGCGAACAGCAAAAATGCTCCGCTCACGGTTATCGTCTTTAAGGGGCTGACTACCCTTCATTTTAAAGCTCCGACCACACAATTACGGAAACAATGGAAACAATGGAAACAATGGAAACAATGGAAACAGGTTAAGATCATGAACGATGATAAGGGTGGTTTTGAGTAATCGACCAAGCCCGATAGAGCTGCTCTGACAAAATGATTCTGACAATTGGATGGGGCAAGGTCAATGCCGAAAATGACCACTGTTGATTAGCTCGGGCCCGACAGGCGTCACTCAAGCCGTCTGGTCCACCAATGAGAAAAATAATATTTTGACCCTGCATTTGCCAATTTTGCATTTGCTTAGCCAGTTTTTCTGTACTCCAATTATTACCGGTGACTTCGAGCGCAATCACGTGATCTTGCGGTTTAACTTGTGTAAGTATTTGATCGCTTTCCTGCTTAACGGCGCGCGCAAGGTTTGCGTTTTTTGCTCGATTCCCAATTGGAATTTCAATGAATTCAAGCGGCATGTCGCGCGGCAGCCGCTTCGAGTACTCCTGAACACCCATTTCTACCCAAGGTGGCATTTTCGTGCCTACAGCAATGACTTTTAACTTCATTACCTAAACAACTCGACAGGACAACTTACTGCTGTGTTTCTGATGCGAGCTGATCAATCTCATCAGAGTCTTGCCAAAACCGTTCAAGATCATAAAACGAACGCGTTGCAGGCATCATAACGTGAACAACAATCTCACCCAGATCGACCAGAATCCAGTCGTTAGACTCCGCACCTTCGACACCTAGCGGCTTTCCACCATGGCCTTTAATTTCACTCACAACATTGTCAGCGAGCGATTTGACATGACGACTTGACGTGCCTGATGCGATAACCATTAAGTCTGTAACACTGGTTCGGGCTTTTACATCAAGTACATTGATATTGTCAGCTTTTAAATCTTGCAAAGCATTAATGACCACGTCTTTCATTTCATTTGTTTCCATAAATTGGAGGCTCACCTCTATTGATTAATCTCTGTACAGCTTATTATCACAAATATAATCGAAAACTGCATCCGTCACTAAGTAACGAATATTTTTACCTTTCTTAACTCGTGCCCGAACGTCGGAGCTCGAGATATCCAGTTGCTGGACGTTTAATTCAAGCGCCAAGCCGCTTTTGGCGGCCACTAGCAAATCGGCATTAAGCACTTGTTTAAATCCCAGCGGCGACAACCCCTCTGCCAATGTTTCAGTTGAAACTCCAGGTCGCCGAAGAATTGCCAGGTGACATAACGAGGCAAGTTCGCTTGATCGATGCCAGCGGGGCAAACTAAGAGCGCTGTCTGTGCCCATCACTAATACCAGCGACTCGTCGGGAAAATCTTGTTGAAGCGATAGCAACGAATCGATCGTATAACTTAGACTCGACCTGTTGATCTCACGGGAATCCAATTTGTAGAAATCATCGTCGAGACAAACTCTTTGCAGCATATCAAGACGTGCCGTCAGCGACGCTTCAGTTGAGGCTTTATGCACGGGCGCTTTACACGGCATTAGGTGAGCCGAGTGCAACCCGAGCACCTCAGCTAACTCTCGCAAAATCCGCAAATGGCCAACATGAACCGGATCAAAACTCCCACCAAAAATTAAGCGCATGGATCAGCTCGCTGCTTGCCAATAAATTTTTATTCGACCGTAACCCGCCTTACTGACGAATATGACCATCACCTAATACGACATATTTCTCAGAGGTCAACCCTTCTAGTCCAACCGGACCACGCGCATGGATTTTATCGGTCGAAATCCCTATTTCCGCGCCCAAACCATATTCAAAGCCATCGGCGAAACGAGTCGACGCATTTACCATGACTGAACTAGAATCAACGGCTGTAAGAAAATGTCGCGACTTCGTATAGTTTTCTGTGACAATCGCATCCGTGTGGTGAGAACCATAGCGATTAATATGCACGATTGCTTCGGCCATTGATTCAACCACTTTTATCGCTAAAACCGGTGCCAGATATTCGGTCACCCAGTCCTCCGCCTTGGCTGGCACAGCCTCGTCTATTAGCTGGCATGTTTTTGCACAACCACGTAACTCGACATTTTTACCAATATAAACTCGGGCAAGTTTCGGTAAAATTTCGCCGGCGATTTGCTCATTTACCAATAACGTTTCCATTGTGTTGCAGGTACCATAGCGGTGGGTTTTTGCATTATCCGCAATCGCTTCCGCTTTCAATAGATCCGCTTGATCATCAATGTAAACATGGCAAATGCCATCTAAGTGTTTGATGACCGTCACTTTAGCATCACGACTGATTCGCTCGATCAAACCTTTTCCGCCACGTGGCACCACAACATCGACATACTCGGGCATCGTAATCAGCGCACCGACCGCGGACCGATCAGTTGTCGCAACCACTTGCACAGCGGTCTCGCTCAAATTAGCCTGCTGTAAGCCTAATGCGATGCACTCTGCAATTGCCTTGTTAGAGTGAATCGCTTCGGAACCGCCTCTCAAAATGGTCGCATTACCAGATTTTATGCATAGACTCGCGGCTTCAACCGTTACATTTGGACGCGATTCATAAACAATACCAATGACCCCCAGAGGCACGCGCATTTTACCCACTTGAATACCACTTGGCATGTATTTAAGGTCATTAATCACACCAACGGGATCAGCTAAGGCTGCGACTTGCTTCAAGCCTTCTATCATGGCGTCAATGCCTTTTGACGTTAGCGCCAACCGGTCAACCATTGCAGGCTCAAGACCGCTCGCCTCTGCAGCTTGCAAATCTTTCTGATTTTCAGTTATTAGCACATCACGCCGTTCATCTAATACATCTGCCGTCGCTAACAACGCCCTATTTTTTTGATCGGTGCTTGCGACTGCCATTTCCGCAGCGGCATTACGCGCAGCTTGGCCCAGCTCCGCCATGTATGCATTTACATCCATTAGACTCTCTTTAAATCTTGATCTAAACGTCGAACACAGTCACTTCAGCACGGGAAGGAGCTATTTGTTCGATACAACGTTTACTAAGGGGACGCCAAGGCGGCGCCGTAGTGCCACGTATTATACCGTTTAGGAAACTGCTGTCTAAAGGCTTTACATGAATTAACGCCAACAAGTGACAAAAGATGGGGCTGCAAAGTGAAAAAGCGCCAAACAGATAAGGTCTAACATACTTTTTTATGGTTTACCTTTTTGCTATAGTTGCGCTCCTTTTTTGGGTCAACGGTTTCGTGGCAGAGCTTGTCGCGGTGCCTAATGGCCTGCTTTAGCAAAATTAGAGTTTCTCGCAATAATGACTGATTACAACCTAACGCATTTAAAGCAATTGGAAGCGGAAAGCATCCATATTATCCGGGAAGTAGCAGCGGAGTTTGACAACCCCGTGATGCTGTACTCGATCGGCAAAGACTCCGCCGTCATGTTACACCTGGCATTAAAAGCATTCGCACCGGGCAAGCTACCTTTTCCATTGCTGCATGTAGATACGACTTGGAAATTCCAAGATATGATTAAATTTCGCGATGAACTTGCCGATAAACATGGCTTCGATCTAATCGTTCATATCAATGAAGATGGCGTCAAAGAGGGCGTTGGGCCATTTAGTCATGGCAGTGCAAAGCATACTGACATCATGAAAACGCAAGGGCTCAAGCAAGCCTTGAACAAGTATGGATTTGATGCGGCCTTCGGTGGTGCGCGGCGCGATGAAGAAAAATCGAGAGCAAAAGAACGTGTTTACTCGTTCCGTGATGAAAATCATCGATGGGATCCAAAAAACCAGCGCCCAGAGCTTTGGAACGTTTACAATGGCAAGGTAAACAAAGGCGAAAGCATCCGCGTATTTCCGCTTTCTAATTGGACTGAGCTAGACATCTGGCAATATATTCACCTCGAGAGTATCGACCTAGTGCCACTTTACTTCTCAGCAGAACGACCAGTCGTTGAACGTGATGGCGTTATGATTATGGTTGATGACGAGCGTATGCCACTTCTTGATGGCGAAGAGCCAGAAATGAAATCTGTTCGTTTTCGCACGCTAGGTTGCTACCCACTCACCGGCGCCGTTGAATCGGAAGCAACAACCTTACCCGAAATAATACAAGAAATGTTGCTTACAACAAGTTCGGAACGTCAAGGGCGTGTGATCGATCATGACTCGGCAGGTTCAATGGAACAGAAGAAGCGCGAAGGTTATTTTTAATCGCGCAAACGCACGTTCAACCAACGCTTGAAAGTTAACAAGAACTTGATAACGCGAGCCAGACATGGCTCCCGCTCTAAGAGATTTTAAAATGTCACACCAGTCAGAACTAATTAGCGAAGATATCAATGAATATCTGAAACAGCATGAGCAAAAACAACTACTGCGCCTGCTCACTTGCGGTAGCGTTGACGACGGAAAAAGCACACTTATCGGACGCCTACTACACGATTCGCAAATGATTTATGAGGATCAATTAGAAGCGATTAAAAAAGATAGCGTTAAATCCGGGACAAACGAAGGCGAAATTGACCTAGCACTCTTAGTAGATGGCCTACAAGCAGAACGCGAGCAAGGTATCACGATTGATGTTGCTTACCGATACTTCTCAACAGCAAAGCGTAAATTCATCATTGCTGACACCCCGGGACATGAGCAATATACGCGTAATATGGCAACGGGCGCCTCGACGGCTGATCTCGCCATTATTTTGATCGACGCGAGACATGGCGTACTTACCCAAACCCGACGCCACTCATTCATTGCATCGCTGCTTGGCATCAAACATGTGGTCGTTGCGATTAATAAGATGGATATCGTCGACTACAGCGAAACACGCTTTAATGAAATCAAACAAGACTATTTGGAATTTGCCTCACAACTCAACCTGAATGATATTGAGTTTGTAGCTATATCAGCGTTGAAAGGCACAAACGTTGTTTCCATCAGTGAACATACGCCTTGGTACACCGGTCGACCCTTAATGGATATTCTTGAGAGTGTAGAGGTGGCAGAGGATAAAAACTTTGTCGACTTCCGTCTGCCTATTCAATATGTGAACCGTCCCAACCTAAACTTTCGAGGCTTCTGCGGCACGATCGCGTCTGGCATCGTTCACCCGGGCGATAAAGTAATTGCGCTACCGTCAGGTAAATCAAGTACAGTCAAAGAGATTGTAACCTACGATGGTAATTTAGCCGAGGCGTTTGCCGGCCAAGCCGTTACTTTAACGCTGAATGATGAGATTGATATCAGCCGTGGCGACATGCTGGTTAAACCGGATTGCCAACCAGAGGTCGGTCATAGTTTCAGCGCACATATTGTGTGGATGACTGAAGATAGCCTTAACCCTGGAAAGTTGTTAGATATTAAGCTTGGCTCCACGCTAGCCTCTGGCTCTATTCAAAGTATCGAGCACCTGATCGACGTCAATACCCTTGCCAAACAGCCAAGCAACCAACTTGAGTTAAACAGCATTGCGCTCTGTAACGTACACCTCAACCAAACGGTTGCCTTCGATTCATATGCAGATAACCGCGCGACGGGCGCCTTTATAATTATTGATCGTTTAACGAATGTGACGGTTGGCGCGGGCATGATCGTTGCAAAAGTTGAATCAGCCTCTCTCGGCGACTGGGATCCTGTCAGTCAAGCAGAGCGCGAGCAGCGCTATGGGCAAACGGGTCAAGTAATCAGCTGCGGTGGCGATGCCGCGGCTGTTCTCGCACAGGCCATTGAACGACAGCTATTTAATACAGGCCGCACAGCCGTGTTAATCAATGGCGAGCATAGCACTGAAGAAAAGACAATGATCGCAAACACCATCAAAGCTGCGGGCCTGATTGCAGTGGTGGTAGTGGCTCACTCAGATTCAGAACAAACTGATGCCGACCAGCATGCCTCAGCAAATAGCGACAACGATATTGACTCGGCGGTTAAAAGTCTCGATCTTTAGGCTGTCTAAAGCAACTTATACGCAGCGCTTCGCTGCATAGCATCGTGTGTGAGTTGCGTAAACACAATAATCGAGTCGGTAGTCCGCCTGCGTCGGAGCCGATACCGATTTAAAAACTTACGCCCAGTAAAAAATTTTATCCATAAACTAGTCAGAGTAAACGATGGCGATCCAGTCTCTCATCTACCACAAAATAAGTCGCTGGCAAGAGGACCAACCAGCAACGCTTAGGTTGCGCGAACAAAAAAACCAGGTCGGAGCCGATGATGAAGGTCTATTTGCACAACTCAAGAAGCTGTTTCAGTTTCGCGCAGGTAAGTACTATGGTGTTTTTTCGGATGATCACAGCCAATTTCCATTCGCCTCCTACCTAAACGAAGCTTACAACAGTAAAATTAGCTTCGAGCAGTTTGCTACCTTATACATGCAACATCTCAAAGAACTGTGCGACAAAACAAGCGAGAGCTTTGAATTATATCCCGTCATATTGATGGAAGAACGTGCAGATGGCCCTCGCTGTTATATTTTTTTATTAGAAAACCAAGCCGGCTTGCAACTCGATCGCTCTCTGAGCCTTGATACCTCAGAATTCCTTAACACGTCCAAATTAGAGTTCGCACTGCGGATTGACCTGGACGACTGGAAAAATGCAGAAGCAGGCACGCCTTATCTGACAATGATACGTGGTCGCGGTCAAGCAAAGCTTGGTGAAGCTTTTACACAAAGCATCGGGTTTCAAAATAGCATCGATACTAAACAAGAAACTGAAACTTTAATGGAAGTATTGGCAGCCTACACCAAAAATAATGATGTTAAAGACGCGGCAAATATTCGACAAAAGGCCTATGACTTTTGTGTTGAGCAACAACAACTTGGCGAGCCGGTTCCACTGAACGACTTGTCCGTTTGCTTAAACGAACAACAGCCCAATAACTTTGCTGAATTTGCGCAAGCGCAAGAACAGGTAAAACTTAATGAGCAAATCCGTCCCGATACACGCAAACTTAAACATCTAGTGCGCCTATCTGGAAAAGGCAACGGTCTAAGCTTGTCGTTTTCTTCAGATTTAATTCAACAAACAATTTTATTTGACGAACAATCCGATACAATTACGATTACAGCCATACCAAAAAGCTTGAAAAAACAGTTGCTTGAACATCTTCAAGAAAGTCAGAGTAGCGAAAAATAAGCAAAGCCTCGAAATGCCCACTCAATCACGAGATAGCGATCTTAAACCCGATATAATCTGGGCAGTGGATAAAATTAAACTCATATAATTTGTGGCATGCGGCCATCAACAGACTTTAATGACAAATTACTGCCAACAATGTCTTATCACAATAATCTTAGTTGCATTGCTAAGTGCATGCGGTACGGTCACCATTACCGAGAGTGGACAACCAGACCTTCAATTACCTCCGCAATATAGTGAATCCAAACCCTTTTATCTTGGCGGCCTGATAGGCGAGCACACCATTAACACGCAAGAAATTTGCAATGCACGTCCGGTCAGTCAAATGCAAACGCGTTATGATGCGATGGACGTCCTTTGGGGTGCAGTTACCCTCGGTATTTATTTGCCACGAACAGCAAAAGTATGGTGTGAAAGGAAGCAGGCCCAATGATTAAATGGCTGAAACTCGGGGCCACACTTGCCGCATTACTGACCATACAAAGCTGCGCAGTGATTCACTTTGAGAATGGCGTAGCCACGCCAGACCCAATACCGGAACAAAGCGTGGATTTAACTTTTGGTTTGTTTAGTGACGAAGACCCCGCAGATCTTGAGGCGCAAATCTATGCTGACCAGTTGGGCGCCGAAGATTCTGTGCGTTACAGCCGCTGGTATCATCAAGCAATTTTTTCCATTGCAGAGGTGAGTAATCCTCTGCAGCTAAACGTCGAGTGCGCAGGTCTGGAATGGAATCAAATAACGACTGAAGTGACTTTCTGGGGTGCCATTATTGGCTTAACCGACAATGCCCTACTCTTCAATGCCTCGTCTGCGGCCTTAGACTTATGGAAACCTTGGAGCCTAGAGTATTCATGCCGTCGAGCGAACTAACTAGTTAAACGGTTAAAACCGAGGCTACGCCAGCTCTTTACGCATCGTCCTAAAAAAAATACCGGCCAAGGTAAGCGCACTAAACGCGAGACCTATTCCCAAGCCACTCCAAACACCGACGCCCTGCCAGACATCCATCAAAAAATAAGCAGCGGGAAAACCGACGACCCAATAACTTATGGTTGCAGCGACAGTTGGTGCTGTTCCAAGTTTAAAGCCACGTAATATCCCCATCAGCACGACTTGCCACGAGTCAACAAGCTGAAACAGAGCCCCAACAATTAGCATTGACCCGGCAAGCGTCAATACCCGCTGATAATTTTCACTCGAATCAGTCGTCAAAAAGAGCCCAACGAGTGCATCAGGAAACACCCAAAAAACACAACCCGCAACACTTGCGGTTGCAGTTGCCATCAGCATACCCGTTTTGACAACGCGTTTTAGCTTTACAAAATCCCGCGCACCGTAACATTCACCTACGCGCACAGATACGGCTTGTCCTAAACCGAGCGGTATCATAAATGACATGGTTGCGCATTGCAGAACAACTTGGTGCGCCGCCAAAGCCTCTGCGCCGAGCGTCCCGATCAGCAACGCTGCTGCCGAAAACATGCCAACCTCAACCGCGTGCGCTATCGCAATCGGAATACCCAGACGCAAATTATCTGACAAATTTTTTCGTGAAAACTGCTGCCACTGCTTCCAAAATTTAAAGGGTGCAAATTGCGCATCTCGATAAAGCATCCACATCATGCCAAGTGCCATGAACCAAGAAACAATCACCGTTCCTAATGCAACGCCCTGCACCCCCAAAGCTGGGAGCCCAAATTTGCCGGTCATCAACACATAGCTAATCGGATAGTTCGCCACCGCCGCTAGAATACTTATCGGTAATACGGCAGAGGTGTTACCTAAACCGAGCGCTAAACTCCGCAACAAAATAAAGATAAACGCAGGCAAAAAAGCCCAGACCACCACATTCAGATAGCTTTGGGCAATGGGCAGCAACTCAGCTGGCTGCTCTAAAAAGCGTAAAACAGGACCAGAATAAAGCGCTAAAATACCAAAACTGACAGCTAAAAGAACCACCAGCACCGCACCCGACAGGACCGATGAATGAATATCATCATCACGCCCTTTACCCTTTGCAAAGGCAATCAAGTTGGCCGTTGCCACTAGCACACCGATACCAACAATATTAAAGAATTGAAAAACCACGGCCCCCAATCCGCCGCCAGCTAGCACCAACACACCTAACTTACCCATTAAAATCGTGTCAATAAAACCCATTGAAGCAAAGCAAAGTTGACCGATAATAAGGGGTAAAGCCAGTTTACCTAGGCTACGAAACATACATCATGACCTAAGCATGTTGAGCCGCGCGTACTTTGGCATACCAACCGGAGGGGTCGACAATCTCACCGTTTTCATGGTTAATTTCGGGATACGTTAAGCCTTTTTCATGACAGAAATTTGTTACTTGTGGGTGCGCCCAACGAAAAAACGTTTGCCAATATTCATCCTTAGACAAACGAGGCGCATCATACATACCTGAAACCATGCGTTGTCGCTGTGCTTCCGCTAAGATAATGGCGGCCGCGACCGACACATTAAACGACTGCACCATACCAAGCATTGGGATCATAATATGCTCATTAACGCGTTCAGCGGCGTCATCGCTGACCCCTCTCTTTTCGTTGCCCAGTAAAATCGCACACGGCTTTGTGTAGTCTACCGAGCGGTAGTCTTTGGCGGTATGGGAGAGATGCGCGGCATAAATCGTGTACCCATCATTATGCAGAGCATCAATACCTGACATCAGGTCGTCATGCCTTTTAATATTAACCCAACGATCACTGCCCATTGCTGTCCCTCTGTAGGCGCGATGTTCATCCCACGGCCATACCATATTGAGCGTGTGCATTCCCACGGCGTCTCCCGTGCGAACCAACGCAGCAATATTACGAGGTTTATGAATTTGTTCGGTTAGTAAACTCAGGTCCGGCTGACGTCGGTTCAGGGTCGCACGGAGTTTCCTGTATCGCTCGGGGGTCATCTACCCTGCCATAAACTATGGGGTTATCGCGTTACGATAATAATAATATTTAATGCTGCCATGGCTAGCATCACCAAAAATGTGATTGCAGTACCCCAAAAGCGTCCAAACGTCACACCACTGCTTTTTGATAGGCCCCAAGCGTGCATAATACGCGCAATCACAAAACTCACGGCCAGGGTATTCAGTAACCAAGGCGTCAGATGATTGGTTTCAAGCATTAGCATGAGTAACAAAGCCAAAGGAATATTTTCAAGCGCGTTGGCATGCGCTCGGATTGCTAATTGTAAACCCTCTGACATGTCCCCATATGATGAACCCATCTTTTCTTTTTGCCTAAACGTGGTCACACGGTAGGCAAGAAAAACAACCAAGATGGCCAGTAAACCGCCATAAATCGGGGTAAATCTCAACATTGTTATGCCCATTTCACACTCCTAAATTTGCCACTGTAATAGTCTTACGTATCAATAAGGTATTTCGCTATCGTATTTTCAGCTATTTTTTCTCATTATTTCGATGACAAGGGCCCGCTACCCGCAGGAAATGGCGTTACTGCGCCTTTTCCTGCGCTCACCTTCGCAACACCGCGCTGTTCTACTTCGTCAATTCTTACGATTGCATTCATTGGAATATAGCTGCGCTTCACACCACTAAATTCAGCTTTCAGCTTTTCTTCGCCCGGATCAACAAGCACTTTCGAACGTTCGCCAAATAACAACTCTTCTACTTCTATGAAACCATACATCTCCGAAGGAAAAACATGCGAGGCATAGATCTCATAAACATCTTCATTATTATAAAAAATCACTCGGTAATTCTTTTTTACTTGCATCGCGTAACTACTTCTCAATATGGATAATCTGCTAACCTTCGAAACTTAAAAAGTCAGGTTAAAAACTCGGCGCGATGGTAGCACAGTCATTGATCTTATTCGACGCTCACCCACGACATGCAATTTTTTTGATCTGTGGTTTAATTGATCAAAAAAAAGCCTACACCCCCTGCTTTTCGCAAGGTATAATCGGCGCCCTTTTTTACAAACCGCTTAGATAAAGACACTGAGTTTCCATGACTAAAAAGCTGTTCATAAAAACCCACGGCTGCCAGATGAATGAGTACGATTCATCACGTATGGCTGATTTGCTGCAAACAGATCAAGACGTGGAGCTCACAGACACGCCAGAAAGTGCTGATATTCTGCTCCTTAACACTTGTTCAATTCGGGAAAAAGCACAAGAAAAAGTGTTCCATCAGCTCGGTCGCTGGAAAAAACTGAAAGACAATAACCCTGCATTAACTATTGGTGTGGGTGGCTGTGTTGCGAGCCAAGAAGGCGAAGCGATTCGCGATCGTGCGCCCTATGTTGACGTTATTTTTGGCCCGCAAACACTTCATCGCTTACCGGAAATGATAGATGCGTCAAAGACCACTAAAATTGGTGTCGTAGATATAAGCTTTCCGGAAATCGAAAAATTTGATCACTTGCCCAAACCAGATGTAGAGGGTGCCTCTGCATTCGTTTCAATTATGGAAGGATGCAGTAAATACTGCACATTCTGTGTCGTACCGTATACGCGCGGTGAAGAAGTGAGCCGTCCAGCCGAGGACGTCATTGATGAAATTAAGCACCTCGCAGAGCAAGGCGTGCGTGAAGTGAACCTTCTCGGTCAAAATGTAAATGCCTATCAGGGCGAGACCGACGATGGCGATGTGATGGATCTTGCCGAGCTAATTACCTTTATTTCTGGAATTGAAGGGGTGGATCGCATTCGCTTTACTACGTCGCACCCTGTTGAGTTTTCAGATTCCTTGATCGATGTTTATGCGGAGGTACCAGAATTAGTGAGCCATCTTCATCTACCGGTGCAAAGTGGCTCCGACCGCATACTGGCAGCGATGAAACGTGGCCATATGGCTTTAGAATACAAATCAAAAATCCGGCGCATACGCAAGCATCGCCCTGATATCAGCATATCATCAGACTTTATTATTGGCTTCCCAGGGGAAACCGAAAAAGACTTTGAAGATACAATGAAGCTCATTAACGACATCGGCTTCGATACCTCATTTAGCTTTATATACAGCGCACGCCCTGGCACACCCGCTGCGGATCTGACAGACACCACATCGGACGACACGAAAAAACAGCGGCTGCACATTTTGCAACAACGCATTACTCAAAATGCCTTTGAAATAAGTCGAAAAATGGTTGGATCGCAACAACGAATATTAGTCACTGGTTTTTCAAAGAAAGATCCGGGTGAGCTACAGGGTCGGACTGAAAATAATCGTGTTGTAAACTTTCGTGCAAGCCAAGACCGCACCGATGCAGCGCTTATTGGCCGCTTTGTCGACGTTATGATTACAAGCGCTTATACAAATTCCTTACGCGGAGAACGACTCGACAACAATGACTACTGACAGCCAGTTGAATATTGGGGTTTCGTTACATCTAACACCCGAAGACAACCATCGCCTCGCCCTGCTATGCGGCCAGTTTGATGAAAACTTAAAATTTATCGAAAAACGCTTACTGGTTCATATCAACCGCCGCGGGGCGATTGTCAAGGTATCCGCAGATGATCAATCACGAGCACAGGCAGCGGCTGACATCTTGAGGCACCTTTATCGAGAGACCGAGTCAGGAAAAGCACCCGCGCTCGAGACCATCCAGCTCTACGTCCAAGAAAGTGGTTTCTATTATGAGCAAATGAGCGCCGCGGCCTTGGATGCAACCATAAAAACACCCCGCGTACAGATAAAACCGCGGGGCGACAATCAAATTCTATACGTTCAAGCGATCAAAAGTCATGATATCAATTTTGGTATTGGTCCAGCAGGAACGGGTAAAACTTACCTCGCCGTGGCCTGCGCGGTCGAAGCGCTTCAAAACGAAGAAGTAAAGCGCATATTACTGGTGAGACCTGCGGTTGAGGCCGGTGAAAAACTTGGTTTTTTACCCGGCGATTTAGCACAAAAGGTCGACCCTTACCTCCGACCTTTATATGACGCACTATATGAAATGCTTGGCTTTGAGCAGGTCGCCCGCTTAATTGAAAAAAATATAATTGAAGTGGCGCCGCTTGCTTTCATGCGAGGTCGCACGCTAAATAAAGCGTTTATTATTCTCGATGAGAGTCAAAACACAACACCCGAGCAAATGAAGATGTTCCTCACCCGTATTGGGTTCGGTTCAACAGCTGTTATTACCGGCGACATTACGCAAACAGATCTCCCTAAAGGCGCCAAATCCGGCCTATCACAATCGCTTGACGTACTGGAAAATGTTAATGGTATCAGCAGTATACATTTCAGCTCTAAAGACGTTGTACGTCACCCCTTAGTCCAACGCATTGTTGAAGCTTATGATAAGCATGATAGAGAAGAAGGCCGCGATTAATGCCGGTCGCAATGATTGACTTACAAGTCGCCTGTGTAGAAAACACCTTACCGAGCGAGCAAGAAATGGCACACTGGGCGAGCGCAGCTTTACGAAGCGATGAAGACAAAGAGCTCACGATTCGCTGTGTCGATGCAGAAGAAAGTCGACATTTGAATAACGAGTACCGTGGAAAAAACAAACCAACGAATGTTCTTTCTTTCCCTTTTGAAGCCCCTGAATTTGTCAATATTAACTTACTTGGTGACTTAATAATTTGCGCGCCTGTTATCGCGCAAGAAGCCACAGAACAAAATAAAAGCGCAAAAAGTCATTGGGCTCACATGGTAGTTCATGGCACACTGCACCTTCAAGGTTATGACCACATCGAAAACGATGAAGCGGAGACAATGGAAGCGCTAGAAGTAGCAATTCTTAAGAAACTCGGCTATCAAAACCCCTACCTTATTGAGGATCCTGACACTTAAAAATGAGTGACGACAGTTCCAGTAGCATCCAGCCAAGTAAATCTTGGCTGGAGCGCATTTCTCAGGTCTTCACAGACCAACCCGAAACACTGCAAGATATCATGGATATCCTGCGTAGTGCAGAAACGCGAAACGTACTTGAAGTTGACGCGTTAAGCATAATTGAAGGCGCCATGCAGGTGACACAAATGCAGGTGCGGGAAGTGATGATTCCCCGAGCTCAAATGATTACTGTTAAAGACAATGTTGATCCAAGTGATTACCTAAGCTCTATAATAGAGTCAGCACATTCGCGGTTTCCAGTTATCGGCGAAACGACTGATGAAATAGTCGGCATTCTCCTAGCGAAAGACTTACTACCCTTGGCTTTGAAGGGCGAACTTAAAAAAGGCACGATCTCCGACTTATTACGGCCAGCGTCTATCATACCCGAGAGTAAACGTCTTAATGAATTGCTCAAAGAATTTAAACAGAATCGTAATCATATGGCGATCGTCGTTGATGAATACGGCGGTATCAGCGGCCTAGTAACGATCGAGGATGTATTAGAACAAATTGTTGGCGAAATAGAAGACGAGCATGATTTCGAAGACGAAGCCATGATCAAAGCCTTACCCGAGGGTGAGTTCAATGTAAAAGCGTTCACAACTATTGAAGAGTTTAATGATTATTTTGAGTCGCAGATTCCAGATAGCGAATTTGACACAATTGGCGGTTATGCGATCAAGCATTTTGGGCGAGTACCCGAAAGGGGCGACAGTACTCAATTTGATGGATTTCATGTAACAGTTCTCAACTCAGATGGCCGTACCGTGCGATTATTAAAAATGATTCGTGGATAGTTAGACTCCCCTATGCCGTAAAAATAAGAACAATATGCCCTCATTACTGATGAAACCATTACTGCTGTTCCCTTTACTTATCATTTTTGGTGCCATACAAACCTTAAGTATGGCGCCCTATAATTTTTGGCTGCTTGGCCCAATTTCCATATTTTTAATCCTACTCATGAGTGGCCTGCTCGACCCTAAACTTCCATTAACTATAAGGAAAAGCGCGATTTATGGCTGGCTAGTTGGTTTTGGTTTGTTCGCGTCCGGTGCGTCTTGGATTTATGTCAGCATCAACACCTATGGTAACGCGCCGCCCATTCTCGCTGGCATTCTTACGTTTATATTTGTTGCAGGCCTGGGGCTGTTTCATGCTCTTGTCTTTGCATTATTTGCTTGGCTGAAAAATGATAATTGGACATTGAATGCCCTGACATTTAGTGGGTTATGGTTGCTGGGAGACGGTCTTCGAAGCGTCTTTTTGACCGGCTTTCCATGGCTCTTTTTAGGTGACGCGCATTTGGCTAGTCCATTAACGGACTGGATTCCGGTTATCGGTGCCTATGGCGTCACCTTTATTGTTGTCCTAACAGGCGGTGTAATGTCACTTATTACGTCAATGCCCAGCATGCCAATGAAAAAATACCTTGTGTCTGGCCTTATCGTAATTTGGCTGGGAGGCACCGCGCTAAATGCCATCGACTGGACTGAAGATACGGGTGAATCACTTAGCGTAGCGATGATTCAGAGCAACATTCCTCAACAATTAAAATGGTCGTCAGCCCAAAAACCAAAGACAATAGACCTGTTAATCAACACGACTAAAGAACACTATGACAAAGACTTGATCATATGGCCGGAGACCGCCCTTCCAATTCTCTATTCGCAAGCGGTCCCGCTTTTGAAAGCTCTGGGTAAAGAGGCCGCAGATAGTAATACGAGTATTATTACCGGCATTCCTTACCAAGCGTGGGATAGGAAAGCCCGCCGAAGCATTATGCACAATAGTGTCATTAGCTTTGGGACAGGGAGCGGCATTAACCACAAACAAAAGCTTGTGCCCTTTGGTGAGTATGTTCCCCTCCAACAATATTTGCGTGGCCTCATTGCTTTTTTCGATTTACCAATGTCAAATTTCCAAAAGGGTGACGCTAATCAAGCGCTCCTGACAGCCGGTAACTATCACTTTGCACCCTTTATCTGTTATGAAGTGGTGTACGCTGATTTTGTCGCGCAACGCGCCGAAAATGCTGATTTTCTTCTGACAATCAGCAATGACAGTTGGTTTGGCAAATCAATCGGCCCGCTCCAGCATCTCGCATTAGCTCAAGTACGTGCACTCGAAAATGGCCGCTATATGCTGCGAAGCACCAACAATGGCGTCACCGCCATCATCAATGAGAAAGGTCATATTATCGCGCGTGCCGAGCAGTTCATACTCACCACATTAACGGGCGAGGTAAAAATAATAAAGGGTGAAACACCCTATACCCGTTTCGGCTCAAGCCCTATTTTTAGCTTCGCCTGTTTCCTTGTTTTAATTGCGCTGATGTCTCGCATAAAAGCGCTGCGCGGCAGTACCCCAGCATAGAAAACTAGGCTAGAATATGTCTCCCTTTTATTGCGATTTTACTTTATATCGCATAGAAAAATGACATCAAATCAAATCGCTCAGCCCTACAAGAGAACCGCAACCGCTCATGCAAGAACTCTATTCACCAGACCATATTGAACAAGAAGCCAGAAAGTATTGGGAAGATAACAATAGCTTTGCTGCCAAAGAAGATCCAAGCAAAGAAAAATACTACTGCCTATCGATGTTTCCCTACCCAAGCGGCAAGCTTCATATGGGCCATGTTCGAAATTACACTATCGGTGATGTCGTATCTCGCTACCAACGAATGCTGGGCAAAAACGTGATGCAACCAATGGGCTGGGATGCATTCGGACTGCCAGCTGAAAATGCGGCAATCAAAAATAATGTCGCCCCCGCGAAATGGACATACGAAAACATCGATTACATGAAAAATCAGCTGAAACAACTTGGTTTCGGTTATGACTGGGATCGAGAGCTAGCAACGTGTCGTCCGGACTACTATAAATGGGAACAATGGTTTTTCACGAAGCTTTATGAAAAAGGCTTAGTGTACAAGAAGAATGCAACCGTTAATTGGGATCCTGTAGACCAAACTGTGCTAGCAAATGAGCAAGTTGTCGACGGCCGTGGCTGGCGTTCAGGCGCGCTTGTAGAACGCAGAGAGATACCACAATGGTTTATAAAGATTACCGCCTATGCGGACGAACTGCTGGCTGATCTGGATAAACTCGGCGAGTGGCCCGAGCAAGTCAAAACCATGCAGCGTAATTGGATCGGCCGCTCAGAAGGCTTAGAATTTGAGTTTGCTCTGAAAGACCGCAACGAAGCACTTTCGGTGTATACCACACGCCCAGACACCATTATGGGCGTAACCTATGTTGCCGTGGCAGCTCAGCATCCACTTGCTTTAGAAGCTGCTAAAACAAATAGTGACTTGCAAGCCTTTATCGAGGAATGTAAGCAAAATAAAGTGGCCGAAGCAGATATGGCGACTATGGAGAAGAAAGGCCTTTCTACCGGTTTTTCTGCTATCCATCCTCTAACAGGAGAAGAAATACCTGTTTGGGCCGCGAACTTTGTGCTGATGGATTATGGATCGGGTGCCGTTATGTCTGTTCCTGCTCATGACGAACGCGATCATCAGTTCGCTAAAACCTATAAACTGCCTATCAAACAATCCATTGCCGCCGCCGATGGCTCTGAAATTGACATTCAAGAACAGGCCTACACTGAAAAAGGCATACTAGTAAATTCTGGTGAGTTCACGGGATTAAGCTTTAGTGAAGCCTTTGAGGCAATCGTTAATAAGTTCGAAACGCTTGGTTCAGGCACCCGAAAAATCAATTACCGACTGCGTGATTGGGGCGTCTCACGCCAACGTTATTGGGGCGCACCGATTCCGATGAAAACCCTAACGAATGGTACTGAAGTCCCAGTCCCCTTAGAGGAATTACCGGTGCAACTGCCGGAAGATGTAGAGTTAGACGGCGTTAAATCTCCTATCAAGAGCGATGAAGAATGGGCGAAAACAACCCATAACGGTGAATTCGCACTGCGTGAGACAGATACCTTCGATACATTTATGGAGTCATCTTGGTACTATGCACGTTACTGTTCACCAAACGCCGACGATGTCATGCTTGATTCTGACGCCGCTAACTATTGGCTCCCAGTAGATCAATATATTGGTGGAATCGAGCATGCAATTCTTCACCTCTTGTACGCACGTTTTTTCCATAAACTACTGCGTGATGTTGGTCTGGTAGACAGTGATGAACCATTCAAACGCCTCCTTTGCCAAGGTATGGTATTGGCTGAGAGCTTTTATACAGAAGATGACAAAGGCGGCAAAGTCTGGGTTGCACCCACCGATGTGAAAACTCAGATCGATGAGAAAGGCAAAATTGCCGGCTATTCTCATAAAACTGACGATAGTCGCGTCGAAAGTGCGGGTATGAGTAAGATGTCGAAATCAAAGAATAATGGTATCGACCCTCAAACCATCATTGATGAATTCGGTGCCGACACCGTTCGTCTTTTTATGATGTTCGCCGCACCCCCTGAGCAATCATTAGAGTGGTCTGATAACGCAGTAGAAGGCGCCAATCGATTTCTTAAACGCGCGTGGAAATCTGTACACAGCCATTTGGCCAATGGCGGCAGCGCAACGCTTGATGTGGCTGCGCTCAATGAAGACCAAAAAGCAATGCGTCGAAAAACGCATGAAACGATCAAAAAAGTAAGTGATGACCTTGAGCGTCGACTAACATTTAACACCGCTATCGCGGCAGTAATGGAGCTATTAAATAGCGTAAACAAGTTTGTCGATGTGAGCGAGCAAGGTCGTGCGGTGACACATGAAGCGCTCGAGGCCGCTACACTTCTGCTTGCGCCAATTGCACCGCACATTTGTCATACGCTCTGGAGAGAACTGGGCCATAAGGATGCGGTGGCATTCGCAACGTGGCCAAAAATAGATGAAAGTGCCCTCACTAAAACTAGCCAACAAATGGTTGTGCAGGTTAATGGCAAAGTGCGCGCGAAATTAGAGCTTCCAGTTGGGTTAGACAATACGGCGATCGAAGCTGCCGCAAAAGCAGACGAAAAGGTAGCGCGTTTTATTGAAGACAAAACCATCCGCAAGGTGATTGTTGTGCCAGGAAAGCTGGTCAACATTGTAGCCAATTAGTTGCTTCGTTGCGGCCTATTTAGCAGTCATAAGAAAAATGGAACGACCATGCATGCTCAACGAACCTTAACTCGAATAATAGTTGTGCTGTTTGCGCTTACTGTCAGTGGATGCGGTTACCAGCTGAGAGAGACAGCGCCAGAGGCACTGGGCTTTAAGCGCTTAAAATTTATCTGCAATATCGATGACTCTTGGAGCCTTTGTACCGATTTAAGGCGCCAAATCATCGCCAGTAATGTAACGATCAGTAATGACGCGAAACTTGAACTAAACGTTGGGCCCTTCGAGCAAAAGGAACGTGTTTTTACAATTCAAAGCGACGGTAGTGCTGAAGAATATGAACTAAAGCATGAAGCTGCCTTCTCTCTCAGGCAGTCGGATTTCCCAGATCAAAGCTACAGCAGTGAAGTTTCTGCACGCAGAATCTATCGCCATAATTCAACCGCATTGCTTGCCAAAGAGCGTGAGCGGGAGGTGATTGAGGAAGCCCTGAATCAAAGCCTTGCAAACGAGATTATTCGCCAACTGGTATTGCTCAAACCCATTCGCGAAAAAGCAAAAATAGATGCGTCTTCACCCGCAGACGAATTTGACGGAAAATCAGCAGACCAAGAGAGCGATAATCAGATAAAGACACGCTACTAATGCGAATTAAGCTAGAGCAGCTCGGGTCCAATCTAAAAAACAAGCTATTGCCAATCTACCTCGTCAGTGGCGATGAACCATTGCTAGTCCAAGAAGCTGTGATGACCATACGAGAAGAAGCACGCCGACAAGGTTTTGATGAGCGCAAAGTATTGCATGTTGATAAATATTTCAGCTGGGATAGCTTAAATGAGGAAGCAAATAGCCTGTCACTATTTTCCAACCGGCAGATCCTTGAAATCAAACTTGGCAACAGTAAACCAGGGGCACCTGGCTCGAAAGCATTATTAGCCTATTGTTCGGCCTTGCCAGACGATAAAATATTGATTATTGAAGCCGCTAAATTCGATGCTAAAACGCTCAAATCAAAATGGGCCAGTGCTATAGATAAGGCGGGCGCCATTATACAAATTTGGCCAATCACGTCTGCAGAAATGCCTCGTTGGATCGAGCGACGAGCCAAAAAATTTAAACTTGCATTTGAACCAGAGGCACTCGCCTTACTGTCCTCCCGCCTCGAAGGAAACTTACTGGCCGCTCAACAAGAACTCAGTAAACTGAGCATTCTCCATAGTGGTGATACGATTTCCGCTGAACAGGTGTTTGAAGAGGTAAGAGATTCGGCTAAATACGATATATTCGACTTGACCGGCGCAATGGTGAACGGACAAGCGAAACAATGCAGTAATATACTGGCGCATTTAGAAGCGGAAGGAAGCGAAATAACGATGGCGCTATGGGCGATTAGTAAAGAGATTCGCCTGTTGGTCGAATTGTCTCTGGCGTCAGGTAACAGTCGCGCGGTCTTTAACAAGCATCGCGTTATTGAAAGACGTCAACACCCGCTAAATCAGGCTGCAAAACGTCATAGCCTCAGCGTATTACAAACGCTATTGGCCCGCTGTAAAACAGTTGATGATGCGATTAAAGGCGTAAACAAGCATGAAAACCCTTGGCGGATTCTTAATGAGGTTTGCATAAAAGCGTGTGGCACTAATTTAGTAGGCTTGTCTACATAACGAGGCATTGAGACTCGACTTGGGCCCTAAGCAAAAATAAAAACGCCAGCAATTTGCTGGCGTTTGTATCTGTTCGCTTTTACGTCGAAATCAGAACTCTGCGGCTTCCATCGCCATAGTCTCTTCGCTGCCACTTTTAATCGATTCAAGTAGAGAGACGGTCTGCGGTAGCAAACGTTTAAAATAAAAGTTGGCTGTCTTTAACTTTGTCGCATAGAACGTATCTTGATCCACCTTAGGCAGAGCAGTTTTAGCCATACGAGCCCACATGTAAGCATATGCAGTCAAGCCAAACATATCCAAATACTCGACGGCCGCGGCGCCAATAGCGTTGACATCAGATTGTGCTGCGTTGACCACATACTCGGTCGCATCGCTCAAACGCTCCAGCGCAGCAGCAAGCGGTTTCAGGTACTCATTTAACGCTGCATTGTCACTGCTAGCTTCGATAAAACTGCTCACTTCGGAGGCAAATAACTCGAATAACTTACCGCCATTTGCAACAACTTTACGCCCCATCAAGTCCATTGCCTGGACACCGTTAGTACCCTCATATATTTGAGTAATACGCGTATCACGCACAAGTTGCTCTTGGCCCCACTCACGGATAAATCCATGGCCACCAAATACTTGTTGACCTGCAATACAGCTCTCAAGTGCACGGTCAGTCATGTAGGCTTTAGCAATCGGCGTTAGCAAAGCAACCATCGCTTCGGCGTGTTTGGTCTCATCGGCGTCGTCAGAAAACTTAGCAATATCTAAATAACGCGCAACATAGGTTGAAAAAGCGCGACTACCTTCAGTAAATGCTCGAATTGTCAGTAACATGCGACGCACATCAGGATGAACGATGATTGGGTCGGCTGCTTTTTCAGGGTTTTGTGGTCCAGTTGTCGCACGACCCTGAATACGGTCTAATGCGTATTCGCGCGCATTTTGATACGAACGCTCCGCCGCCGCAAAGCCTTGTATACCAACACTCAAACGCTCGTAATTCATCATGGTAAACATCGCCAAAAGACCCTTATTTACCTCCCCGACTAACCAGCCTTGGGCACCATCGTAATTCATCACACATGTGCCGGAGGCTTTAATACCCATTTTATGTTCGATAGAACCGCACGTAACGTGATTGTTCTCACCCACGACACCATTATCATCAACACTGTTTCTAGGCACCAAAAATAAGGAGATACCTTTAGAGCCGGCAGGTGCATCAGGAAGTTTCGCTAACACTAAGTGAATAATATTGTCAGCCAAATCATTTTCGCCACCCGTAATAAAGATTTTCGTACCAGTAATACTATAAGAACCATCAGCATGCGGCTCTGCTTTAGTACGAATCATGCCGAGGTCAGTTCCCGAGTGCGGCTCGGTTAAATCCATCGCGCCGGTCCACTCACCTGAATACATCCTCGGTAAATATTTTTGCTTAAGCTCCTCAGAGGCATGCGCATCAATCGCTAAACAAGCACCCGACGTTAAGCATACATAAAGGCCGAACGAAATATCTGCCGAATAAAGCATCTCTTCATACTGTGCACCCAACATTTTTGGCATACCCATCCCTTCGTAGGCTGCGTTGCCTGTTAGACCGGACCAACCACCTTCAGCAAACGTTTTATAGGCATCTTTAAAGCCAGCCGGCACCGTTACCTGACCTTTATCGAAAGTACATCCTTCTTCATCACCTTCACGACTTAAAGGTGCAATCAGCGACGCTGTAATTTTTCCAGCCTCTTCCAAAATAGCATCGGCGGTTTCAATGTCCACAGCATCACGAGTGCCGGCTAATGAGCTCCATAATTGTTCAGCTTCAAAAACCTCGTTCATAACGAACCGAATGTCTTGCAACGGCGCTTTATAGTCTGCCATCTAGTAAATCCTCAAGAGATGAATCAAAATTATATAAGTGACGCTTTCTTATGCTTCTACCGAACGCTTCAGTAAATCAGCATTGAGTCGTCTTCACTGTAAAAAATAAAAATCGGCGCGAAGTTTAACGCAAAAAGCCCGCAAAGTGCGGGCTTTTTTTAGCAGTACAGCTAGAAAGCGAAGTTTTCTTCTTTCATCGCCATCATTGACTCGCCACCGGCTGCAATCATTTGCGCGTGTCCAGCGGTACGGGGCAAGATACGATCAAAATAGAATTGTGCTGTCTGTATTTTGGCCGTGTAGAAGGCTTCTTCTGAAGTACCTGCTGCCAGCTTCTCTTGCGCTACTTTCACCATCATTGCCCAGAAATAGGCCAGTGATATGTAACCCGAATACATCAAGAAATCGACTGATGCGGCACCCACTTCGTCGCGGTTCTGCATCGCAGTCATGCCCACTTTCATCGTGATATCGCCCCACTCTTTGTTGAGCTTAACTAACGGCTCCACAAATGGCTTCATCGCGGCATCACCCTCATTTTCTTGGCAGAACTTATGCACAAGCTTCGTAAAATTACGAAGCGAAGCACCCTGCGTCATAAGGATTTTACGACCCAATAAGTCCAGCGCCTGAATACCCGTCGTACCTTCGTATAAAAGTGCTATGCGCGTATCACGAACTATTTGCTCCATGCCCCACTCGGCGATAAAACCATGCCCACCAAATACTTGAACACCATGGTTGGCTGCCTCAAAACCCGCTTCAGTACAAAACGCTTTCAAAATAGGCGTTAGAAAACCCAAAATTTCATCAGCGTCTTTCTGTGCATCGCCTTCACCATGCGCAACCAGATCCGCTTTTTGCGCAGCGTAATAGATCATTGCACGTGAACCTTCAGCGATCGCTTTTTGCGTTAGCAGCATACGACGCACGTCTGGGTGCACAATAATAGGGTCAGCTTTTCCGTCCGTGTTTTTTGGTCCTGACAGTGAACGCATTGCTAGACGATCTTTGGCGTAAGCCAATGCGCCTTGGAAAGAGCCTTCCGCTGCAGCAAGTCCTTGCAGAGAGGTACCAATTCGCGCCACGTTCATGAAAGTGAACATGCAGTTTAAGCCTTTGTTTTCCGGCCCAATCAACCAGCACTTCGCGCCATCAAAATTCATTACACAGGTAGAGTTGCCGTGAATACCCATTTTGTGCTCAATGGAACCGCATTTCACTGCGTTACGCTCGCCTGCTTCACCGTTAGCATCGGGTAAAAATTTCGGTACGACAAACAAAGAGATACCTTTCGTACCTTCGGGTGCGCCAGGAAGGCGTGCCAAAACGATGTGTACGATGTTGTCCACCATGTCGTGCTCACCAGCGGAGATAAAGATCTTTGTGCCCGTAATGCTGTATGACCCGTCAGCGTTTGGCTCAGCTTTCGTTGTCAAGATACCCAGATCCGAACCGCATTGAGGTTCAGTGAGACACATGGTCCCTGTCCATTGACCAGAGATAAGTTTCGTAAGGTAGGTTTCTTGCTGCTCTGGCGTGCCATGCTCTTCAAGTGTGGCTCTTGCGCCATGGCTTAGACCTGGATACATGCTCCACGCCCAGTTTGCTGTACCTACCATTTCACTCAACACAATATTGATTGATTCAGGCAAGCCTTGTCCGCCATGTTCTACCGGCGCATTCATTGAAGGCCAGCCGCCTTCCACAAATTGTTGGTAAGCTTCTTTAAAACCGGTCGGCGTTTTGACGCCATCTTCACTCCAAGTACAACCTTCTACGTCACCAACCTGGTTGAGCGGCGCAAGTACTTCTTCACAGAACTTTGCACCTTCGCCGATGATCGCATCGACCATATCGGGCGTCGCATCTTCTGCACCAAGGTCTGAATAATGTTTTTCACTATCCAAAACTTCGTTCATTACAAACCTAATATCACGCAGGGGAGCTTTATAATCTGGCATACTATGACCTCAAAAGTAATTTCGTTTCGCCCGATAATACTTATAAATCAGTGCTTTAAGGCACAAAAATAATTTGAGTAAAAACTCAATATCAAACGAGTGTTTGAAACATACGTTTGCTTTAAAGCTTTGTCAAGCACAGGGCTTATTTTTCACATTCTTATGACGAAAAAATCAAGGTCATTTTGTACTTCACAACACGCCAGTCACGCATAATTTGCTGCGATATCGTTTTAAGTGCATCAACGTAGGAAAGCTAATGACAAGGGGATCAATATAAAATTCACTCGGCACTATGCAAGGGAGAGTAATATATAGGCGATGCGTAAAAGTAAACTTTGAAAAGAGAGACAATAGAATCTTAAAGTAATACGCTCAGGCAAGCGTATCTAGTAACGTACCCAATACCTCGTCAGCAGTTCGAACAACTTGGGCTGAAGCTTGAACAGATCGTTCATATAAACGTAACTCTATAATCGGCTCAACGACCTCCCCGCCTTCAACACTGTCAACGGTCCCAGCGCGCACAATGTCAGTCGCTGCTCGATCGACACCATCGATTCCTTGTTGCACACCTTGCAAACCCGTTTGAATTGTTGTGTTAATGTTCATCGCTGCCGAACGCCTTTCCACTAATTCAATATAAGTAAAGCAAAACGTTGATCATTTTTCAATCAATCAACGCAATCGTTACAATTCTAATACCTCTAGACTTATCTCGTTACACACCGCTCTTGGCCCACCCTTCGACGTGTAAGGCAGCTCGCCGACAAACGGCGCATCGAGAGCAGATTTTAGAGTAAGTAAGTTTTCCTCGTAGTACATCATTGGCGTTGATTGAACAGTATTTGCGACCCAGCCTGCGATGCTCAGGCCGTCTCTGCGAATGCTTTCTGCCGATAGCATCGCGTGATTAATACAACCCAAACGCATCGACACGACAAGAATAACCGGTAAATTTAAACTTCTGGCAACATCTGCCATTGTCTCGCGCGGGCTAATCGGTACGCGCCAACCGCCGGCGCCCTCGATTAAGCATAAATCGTTCGGGGTCATCATCGCGCCGCGACAAAATCCAACAATACGTGATGCTGTAATTTTTTTATGCTCAATTGCCGCCGCGATGTGCGGCGAACAGGCCGCTGTCAAACAAATAGGATTCACTTGTGCGTAAGGTAATTCAACACTCATGGTCTCACGAAGCGCTAGCGCATCGTCATTACAAAGCTGACCATTTAATAACTCTCCTCCTGCTGCGACCGGCTTTAGCCCAATCGTACGCAGACCTCTACCATTAGCCGCTTCGAGGATGCTGCAGCTCACAAACGTTTTACCAACATCCGTATCCGTGCCTGCCACGAAAAATTTCGCCATTAATTTACACTCTTAAGTTCTCAGTTTGTGTCGCTGCTGATTCATGAACACTTTCGTACAACTAAATAAGCCGCCTGGTAGGTAGCGGGCAATCGCCCTGAATTTAAGCGATAGTTCTCGTAGGCATCCACAACCTTTTTTATTTTATTTTTACCCGTCAGATGCTTCGGCCGATCCGTTGAAATATTATGTGCTCCCACGCCTTTGAGATCACGCATCAAGTCGAGCGTTTGATCATACTCAAGCGTAATGGTTTCTTGTTCAATGTCTAACAATTCAAAGCCGATGCTTGCCGCTGCGTTACGATAGTCAGCAAGCTCCAAAAAGCTATTTACATGCTGCTCATCATCAACCGTTGCCCAAGACTGCTTTAATTCAGCCAAAGACCCTTCAAGCAGGGTAGACAACGCGACAACACCACCCGAATCGACGCTGCGCATCAGCTCCGCAAATAAAACCGAAACAGATTTACACCACTGCACGGCAAGATTTGAAAACACCGCGTTCAAGCTATTATTCGCGAAAGGCAAGGCTTCCGCATCACCGGCGGTAAAGTACACACTTTTAAGATCAACTTTATGACTGACCGCTTGCTGCAACATACCCTCGGAGATATCTAAACCAATAACGCTTTCAGCCCCGAAAAGCTCTGCAACCTCTGGCGAAAAAAAGCCAGTACCGCAACCCAAATCGACGCAAGTTTCAAATCTTGTATGCATCGGCAATACGGCTTGCGTTTTTCTTAAAAGCTGAGTCCCCATATAACGCTGTAAATGCGCAAATTCCTCATAATGACCAGCCGCAGCCCCAAAAGAGCGCGATACATCAGACTTCTGCGACATATTAATCAGCAACTGCTTATCAGAAGGTGTCTCTGCAACCGGTGAACTGAAGCGATTTGGGAGGTTCATCTTATTTCAGCCTGCAGTATAAGCTTTAACTGATGCAGTGCATGCGTATCTGGAAAATGCGCGCTCCCTGAAAGTATACGCGTTTTAACACTAGGGAAACGCCGAATTAACTCTTGATGCGCCCCCCTCGAAACCAAGGCATCTTGATCGGCAAAAACAAAGCATATGCTGTTGTCCTCGCCCCTTATTCTGCGCCCCTCCACAAGCTGATCGAGTTCTTTACTTACATCGATTTCTTGAAGACAGGTCAAACCCGTTTCAAGCGCCTGTCCCGACAGCCCTCCCGCTTCTTTATAAGCGCCCCGCAAATACTTTAAGTTTTCTCGGTAGTCGCTTTCTCGATAGCAACAAAGCATGGAAAACTGTTTAATTAGCTGCGTAGTCGAGGCAACGGAGTTAGTATTTTTACTCGAGACTAACGCATCCATCAGCAGCACTTTAAATTGGTTGAACGGCTCAATATCCAAACCCGAATGCCATGAGCCTCGTTTTAAAAAACTTGGTCCCGTCATCATCACGATTAGCGAGGTACAACCGCGATGATTATGGCGTTGCAAATACGCAGCAAATAAAATCGCAAACAGCCCCCCTAATGACCAGCCAACCAAGATCGTCTGCGTATCCATTCGCTTGGTTAACTCTGCAAACCAAAGTTCCCTTTCATAGCCCTGATTTAAAGCCCTAGTCAACGGAAGATCGATCACTTCAAATTGGCCGGCTTCAAACCAAGAAGACAGAAATTGTTGCCACGGCTGACTTGGTGATGACCAACCATTAAAGAACAAGAGCTTTTGACGAATCATTGCATGACGCCTTCTTGCTTTGCTCGCGCTAATGCGTCGATTAGTCTTTGCACATCAACTTGAGAATGATCAGCACATAAGGTAATCCTCAGACGAGCCTTACCCGGCGCTACAGTCGGTGGCCGGATTGCGCCGACTAATATCCCCTGCATATTGAGATAATTCGCCAGCGACATCACGGCAGTACTTTCGCCGATCAATACACCCTGAATCGCGGTGACGGAGGGCAACACATCAAACCCTAAATCGGTTGCTTGCTCTCGAAAAAAACGACCTAAATTTTGGAGATGCGCTCGTTCCGAATGCGCTCGCCCGATTAAAAATAAACTCTTTTGCGTCGCTGCCGCAATCGCTGGGGGCATAGCCGTCGTGTAGATGTAGGCGCGTGCTTTTTGCTCAATATACTCAATAATCTCGTTATTACCGGCAATGAACGCACCGGCCGTACCAAAGGCTTTACCAAATGTCCCCACTAATAATGGTACTTGCTGGCTAGTTAAGCCGAAGTGCTCGACAACACCGCCGCCATGCTCGCCTAGCACCCCAAAACCGTGTGCATCATCTACCGCCAATAACGCATTATACCGCTGGCACAGCTCAGATAATGAACAAAGCTTTGCAACATCGCCATCCATGCTAAAGACGCCGTCACTCAATACCAAGACCTTTTCATATTCAGGATTCTCGGTCGCTTTTACTAGGTACTTTTCAAGGCTCTGTAAATTGTTATGGAGATAACGCTGGCTCCGCGCACCACTTAATGCCGCCGCGTCAATTAGGGATGCATGATTAAGCTTGTCTTGTAAAATAAGCGTTTTTGAATCAGCTATGCTCGCAACCATTGCCAAGTTGGCCATATACCCCGTCGAAAAAGTTATGGCCCTCTCCCGATGGGTAAACGTTGCAAGCGCAGATTCTAAATCGGCATGAGCCGCATGATGACCCAATACCATATGGGAAGCACCACTGCCCACGCCAAATCGCTTGAGCGCATCTTCTGCAGCGGCTTTAATCTCGAAATGATTGGCGAGCGACAAATAATCGTTGCTGGCAAAAGATAAAAACGTTCGACCGTCGACCCTGACACGAACCCCTTGCGCACTTTCCAAGGTCAGTTTGTGGCGCTTCAACCCCCTCGCTTCAATCTCTTCAAGAGTTTGACGCCAATCCCAAGACTTAAAGCGCACAAAAAACCTGCTTAATAGCTAAGTTCAATGTTGTACCGACGCAATAGCATCCGCCTGTGTTGCATCGTAAAACAATGGATTTTTTGCTTCTTGATCTTGAGCAATCGCTTTACTAAGCACCGCTTCTTGCTCTTCATCTGATTTTTCAATTCGCTGCTCTGGGCGTAAGCCTAAGCGTTTAAATAGCTGCATGTCTTCATGCGCTTCCGGATTTGGCGTCGTTAACAGACATTCGCCATAGAAAATCGAATTAGCACCCGCCATAAAACACATAGCCTGCATTTCATCACTCATTTCTTCACGGCCCGCTGACAGTCGCACATGACTTGCAGGCATCATAATGCGCGCAACGGCAATGCATCGAACAAAATCGAATGGGTCAATATCCTCAACATTCGCAAGCGGCGTGCCTTCGACTTTTACAAGCATATTAATTGGCACACTCTCAGGTTGTTGCGGTAAGTTGGCCAACTGAGCCAATAAGCCCATTCGATCTTTCTCACGCTCACCCATTCCGATGATGCCACCGCTACAGATTTTCATTCCGGCGTCACGCACGTGCTGTAAAGTATCGAGCCGATCTTGATACGAGCGTGTGGTGATAATTTTGTCATAGAAATCCGGCGACGTGTCAAGATTATGATTGTAATAATCCAAGCCAGCATCTGCTAAGGCATCCGCCTGGTCATCACGCAACATACCCAGAGTCATACACGTCTCAAGGCCTAATTCTTTAACGCCCTTTACCATTTCTAATACGTAAGGGAGGTCTTTGTCGCTTGGATGTTTCCAGGCGGCACCCATACAAAATCGACTACTACCTTTTGCCTTCGCTTCAGCCGCTTTCTTTAAAACAGCTTCGACCTGCATCAGTTTTTCCTTTGCTAACCCGGTATTATAATGCCCGCTTTGTGGGCAGTACTTGCAATCTTCCGGACAAGCACCTGTTTTGATAGAGAGCAGTGTACTAACCTGCACCTCATTTGGATCAAAGTTAGCCCGATGTACCATTTGCGATTTGAACAACAAATCATTAAATGGCAGCGCCATCAGCTCCGTAACTTGTTGTTTCGTCCAGTCGTGCCGAACCTCGCCTAACTTCGCGTCAAATGTTAGTGGCATTGCCCGCTTCCTCTCAATCCAAATTGCTCGTTATAATAATAGGTAGCTTCCAAGGATGCGAAGCGCGCTGTAGAAGCTAACGCCAAACACAAGTAGCACAAGGAACTAGTGCCATGATAGGTCGGAGAAATAAGTTGTCAACCAAATTGCAGGCTTTGGTTAACAACTTTAGGGCAAAGGCGTTAATCCGCCCACGCGAATGGAATACAGAATGCGGGTTGTGCAACGCACGCCTTATCACAAGCCGGGCAAACAATTACCTTTGCCGATCCTGTTTAGCGGATCTACCCTATAATAATAAGTGCTGTCAGCGCTGCGCAGTACCCATGAGCCAGACTGTATCGATTTGTCCAGAATGCATGAGCCACCCCCCCAGTTTTGATGATAGCTTGAGTGTTTTTATTTACGACTTTCCCGTGGACCGTTTAATTCAGCAGTTCAAATATGATGGCCATCGTTATTTGTGCAAACCTTTATGCTCGTTAATCATTGACGAATTTTCTGCTCAGACACGAGACGTCGAGGCAATTATTCCCATCCCTCTGCACAAAAAACGCTTAAAAGAGCGTGGCTTCAATCAGGCGACCCTGCTAGCTATGGAGCTTTCTGAGCAGTTAGATATCAATTTGCGAACCGATATTCTGTTAAAGCCTAACCCAAATAAACAGCAAGCCACATTAAGCAAAAAACAACGCATTCATAATTTAAGTGAATGCTTTCAAATTAATCCAAAAGTCAGAGACCTGCCGAGACGGGTGGCACTATTCGACGATGTGGTAACGACCGGCGCGACCATTGAAGCGGCTGCGAATCTGTTAAAAAAGAAGGGCGTAGAGTATGTGGCGGTCTGGAGTCTCGCCCGCACGGCAAAACCCAAAAACAAATAATTAACCTTGAAACATCGACAAGCGTTTTGCAACGGTTTCAGCTATCGAGAGTGATGCCGTTAACCCCGGGGATTCAATACCAAATAGATTAATCATACCAGTAAGACCATGTTCACTCTCATCTTGGATCATAAAATCAGCGAAAGCCTGGCCCGGCCCGCTTAACTTCGGTCGCAAACCTGCATAATCAGCATTTAATTTTGAGTCATCAATACTCGGCCAAAATTTACGCACAGCTTCGACGAATGCAAAGTGTTTAGCACTTGAAACTGAATAATCGAAATTTGTGAAACGTGAGGGTACATGATCTAACCACTCGACATCCGGTCCAAACTTACCTGCACCCGCTATATCTAGGGTAAGGTGCACACCGAGCCCACCCTCCTCAGGAATCGGATAAATCAGATGCTTAAAAGGTATCGTCCCCGAATAGGAAAAATAGGAGCCTTTTGCAAAATAAGGTTTAGGGAGGTGCTGCTGCGGAAAGCCGGCCCCCTCGCTTAACAAGGTAATCGCATCTAATCCTGCCGCATTCACCACTTTATTGGCCTGCAAAAGTGCATTATGACCCGTTAGTTCAAATTCAAAATTAGAAGGCCGCAATTGCTTGGCTTGCAGCTCAGACGCTAACACCATCTCAACACCAGCGTGCTCGGCATCGGCTAATAAACATTGAATAAAGGCATGGCTATCCAAGATGCCTGTGCTTGGCGACAACAAGGCGCCCGTCGCATTCAGCTGAGGCTCAAGTGCCAGCAATGCATCGCGATTAAGATAACTTAAATCTGTGACGCCATTTTCCTTCGCGTTATGACAAATGCCCTCCAATTTTGCCATATCTGATGACGAGGCAACAATTAATTTGCCACAACGGCGATGAGGAATACCTCGACGTTTTAAAAATTCATAAAGTAGATGTTTACCGCGCACACATAGTTTCGCTTTTAGCGAATTTTTTGGATAATAAATACCGGCATGAATAACTTCACTGTTGCGGGCCGATGTAACACTCGCGACGGAGGACTCTCTTTCCAACAACCAGACCTTGTGTCCGGCCAACGCTAATGCACGGGCCGTTGCGATACCAATCACGCCTGCGCCGATAACCAAGGTATCTACCTGATAGCGTTCCACTTGTTTTACACCTACCACGTTTGTGTGCATTCGTATTCAATTAAACCGCAAGCCCTAGGGTAATCGAAAAACTGGGCATCTCCTACGCACTCATTGCAGATTTTGGCGTATTATTTCTTTAACCTACATGTTCGTTGACTTTATGAACTGAATAATTATGCCGATCACTCGCAAAATAATTCATATCGACGCCGATGCATTTTATGCCGCGATCGAAATGCGCGATAATCCAGAACTACGGGATCATCCGCTTGCTGTCGGTGGTCGACCGGGAGGCAGAGGCGTCGTTGCCACCTGCAACTATGCGGCACGGGCCTTTGGCGTGCATTCAGCGATGAGCGCAAAGCAAGCACAAAAACGTTGCCCACACTTAATTTTTGTTCGGCCACGCTTCGCGGCCTACCGCGAATGCTCACAAAGAATGCATGAAATATTCAGCCACTATACAGACTTAATTGAACCCTTATCACTTGATGAAGCCTATCTTGATGTCTCTGATAGTAAATTATTTCGGGGCAGCGCCACACTGATTGCAAAAGACATCCAAGCCCGCATAAAACAAGATCTCGGTATTACAGTTTCTGCGGGTATTGCACCCAATAAATTTCTTGCCAAAGTAGCTAGTGATTGGCAAAAACCTGAGGGTTTGTTCGTTCTGCGACCAGAACAAGTCTCGAACTTTGTGCGCGACTTGCCAGTTAGAAAAATTAATGGCGTCGGGAAAGTGACTGCCCAGAGACTGAAGCGTCTTGGCATTGAGCTTTGTGCTGATCTGCAAACCATAGACTTTAACTTGCTGATTGAGAAATTTGGCAAATACGGTCAACGCTTGTACGAACTATCATTTGGCCGTGATGATCGTCCAGTTCAAAGCGAACGACATAGAAAATCATTATCAATCGAAAACACGTTCGAGCAGGATCTCAACACCCAGAGTGAACTACTAGAAAAGGGCCAAGAACTTTATGCGCAACTAATCGAACGGAGTAAAAAACTCGATGCAGATACGCATATTCAAAAGCGATTCGTAAAAGTAAAATTCACCGACTTTACCCAAACCACGCTTGAGGAGAGCTTATCGGCATCTGAACATACCTGGCAAAACATAACGTCCTTTGAACGCATGCTTTTAAAAGCTTGGCAACGGCAAGGCAAGCCCGTTAGACTGCTCGGGCTCGGCGTCCGGCTAAACGAATATAAAGCCGATGTCATGCAACTCGATTTTTTTCGTTAACAAAATCGACAAAAGCTTGTCTACTAAAAAAAAGGAACGCGATTTGTGCAGCATCCATACGAAAAACTAACACCAGACATGGTAATGGATGCCGTAGAGTCGATGGGATTATGGAGTGACCAACGCATTTTCCCATTAAACAGTTATGAAAATCGCGTCTACCAAGTAGGCATAGAGCAAGGGACGCCAATTATTGCCAAATTTTATCGACCCGGGCGATGGTCAGCAGGCGCGATTCAAGAAGAGCATGATTTTACCTTGGCGCTGGCAAAGCAAGACATCTCAGTGATCCCTCCGGTGGAATACGCGGGGAAAACGCTACACCATTTTGATGGGTTTGATTTTGCCTTATTTCGACGACAAGGCGGCTATGCCCCCGAAATTGACAACCATGACACCTTGTTTCGTATTGGCAGAAACATTGGCCGTTTGCACCAAGTAGGTTCAGCCACACCCTTTGTCAAACGGCGTTCATTGTCGCTAGACACCTGGGCGGAAAACAGTCGAAACTTTTTGCTAAATAACAATTTTCTTTCAGCCTCACTTTTAGAAGCATACTCTTCACTCAGCGCAGACTTAATTGAAAAAATGCGGCGAATCTGGGAAACCGTAGACTATGATGAAATCCGCTTACATGGTGACTGCCATATCGGTAACATTTTATGGCGGGATAATCTGGCGCATTTTGTTGATTTTGACGATTGTATCAACGGCCCTGCTATTCAAGATATTTGGCTAATGCTCTCCGGTGACAGACAACAACAAACAAGTCAGCTCATTGAGTTTATCGAGGGTTACGAAGAGTTCTTTGAGTTCGATCCAACACAATTACGGTTAATAGAGACTCTGCGCACGATGCGCATGATGAACTATGCCGCGTGGCTCGCTCGTCGCTGGGAAGACCCTGCGTTTCCGATGCACTTTCCTTGGTTTAATACCGAGCGCTACTGGTCCCAACATATACTAGAGTTGCGTGAACAGTTCGCAACACTTGACGAGCCGCCCTTGAAACTCGTTCCCTAGGCTCTACAATTCATTCCATATTTTATTCAAGGTTTAATGTGTGACAGTTGTGTCAAATGTTAAGTCGATAAAACGATCTCAAACTTACATTAATAGGTCTGTTCTAATGAGTGATCAGCGAGCAAATACGGTTAAAAAATCTACCCTTATCGTCGCGTGTGCGCTCACTCTTGTTGCCACCGTTGGAATACTTGACTGGCAAGGAAAGATCAAACACACCGAAGCAAAAGCGCAATACATACTTAGTGAGTATAAAGTTGTCATGATTCCTGAAAAAACCGAAGATCAGGACACCGAGGTATATCGCTTATCACCAAAACCCTCGCATCAGAGTGCCTTTTGCCAAGAAGGCTACGTGTTTCTGCGCTCAGACAAGAACGCTGGCATGGAAGGCTTATTGGTCGATTATAAAAACCGAGGCGTAAAATGCGCACAGACGTTGGTGACACCTACCGTGCCTGTCGATAAAAAAGGTACCACCCATGAGCCATAAATCTCAGGCACCCGATAAGCTCTTTTCAACACCGCTTGACCAAATTAACGATTTTCAGTTCGACGAAGCGGTTGCACGTGTATTCCCAGATATGATTAAACGCTCCGTCCCCGGCTATACGACCATTATTCCAATGATCAGTTTGATTACTGAACGCTATGCGCAAGCCGGAAGCTGTTGCTATGATCTCGGTTGTTCGCTCGGCGCATCTACGCTCGCTATGCGACATGGGCTACGTAATACAGAAGCAAGCATTATTGCTGTCGATAATTCACGTTCTATGCTTGAACGGTGCGGTCATTACATTGAACTAGATAATGAAACAACCCCCGTTGATCTGTTATTAGATGACGTTCGGACAATCGACTACCAACCTTGTTCAGTTATTACACTCAACTTCACTTTGCAATTTTTAAACATAGAAGACCGCCTACCCTTGCTTAGAAAGTTATACAAAGCACTTCAACCAGGCGGGGTCCTAATACTTTCAGAAAAGCTAAGTTTTGACGAACCTGCTACGCAAAATGAACAGCAAGAGCTGCATTGGCTGTTTAAAAAAGCAAACGGCTACAGTGATCTGGAAGTAAGCCAGAAGCGCAATGCAATTGAGAACGTATTGATTCCTGAAACGACAAAAACTCACCATGAACGCCTTACTGCAGCCGGATTTGATGCATCCTTCACCTGGTATCAATGCTTCAATTTTGCTTCCATCATTGCAATGAAAAGTGTTTAGAACATGGAATTAGACCCACCTTTTGCTGACCTTTTTGACTACATGGCAAACAGCCAGCTAGCCCCTTGGCTCGAACCTCTCAAAGCAACCCTTACGGAAAAACTACAAGATAAACCGCACGGCGACCAAGCGCGTTGGCTGCGTGCACTTAATAGCCTCCCGGACATACAAACAGAACACGTCACACTCACTACAGGCAGAATAAGCGCAAGTGCTATGGCTTTAAGTGACGAAGAAAAAGCATTGGTAAGATCTGGTTTAAAAGGCCTAATGCCCTGGCGTAAAGGCCCCTTTGAGTTGTTCGATATACACATTGATACGGAATGGCGCTCGGATTACAAATGGGCGCGTATCAATAAACACATCAGCCCACTCGATAATCGTTTGGTATTAGATGTTGGCTGCGGTTCTGGTTATCACTGCTGGCGTATGCTTGGTGAGGGCGCCCGGCGCGTCATCGGTATTGACCCTAGCTATTTATTTCTGATGCAATTTTTAGCGGTAAAAACGTATTGTGGCCCCAACGCACCGATCCATGTATTGCCGGTAAAAATAGAGGAGGTGACGACAAATCTTCAAGCGTTCGACACCGCATTTTCTATGGGAGTGCTATACCATCGCCGATCGCCGATTGATCATTTACTTGAGCTTAAGGGGACGCTTAAATCCGGTGGTGAGCTCGTGTTGGAGACTTTAGTTGCAGATGGGCCAACGGGCTACTCACTTATGCCAGAGGATCGCTATGCAATGATGCGGAACGTCTGGTACATTCCCAGTGTTGCTACCTTAGAGCTCTGGCTACGACGCGCAGGCTTTCGAGAAATACACTGTATCGACGTTAACCAAACGGGCCTAGACGAGCAACGCACAACCGACTGGATGCAATTCCAGTCTTTAAAGGATTTCCTCGATCCAAAAAACCAGTCCCTCACCATCGAGGGCTATCCGGCCCCCGCTCGAGCCACATTAACCGCCAAGAAACCTTAATAAGAACCTTTCATACTAAGAAGAAATCCCTTTAAAACATGATCTAATTCGGTAGTTTAGCTGTAAGAATGGTAAGTTTTCGCAATAAAGGTTATTCGTATGTCTTGGCGCGATGCCTCATCAACAGACGCTAGTTCGTTCAGCTTATCGAGCTACTCGCAGCAGTTACCTAGACTCTCCGATGCGGAAGAGATAAACACGTATAAGGCAATGGCGCAATCAAGCCTCCTTCAACTTAAGTATATAGCGCAGCATCACGTTCTGTTAGGAGAGCTGAAACACTTGATTACGACTATTGACCACGATATGAGCGGCAGTCCTGAACCTGAGACTGAAAATGGAGTTCATTCGGCGGCTGTCGTCCGAGTGTTAAGTGTGCTCGACGAGCTTGAAGTTGTGCATTATATAAACGGTGGTAAATCCCCAGATCGCTTGATGAGACAGCTGCTGAGAGAATTAGTTGACTGGAATCCGCCTACCTACCTGGTAAACCGCCACGTAGATCATTTGCTTTCCGAGAACAAATATTGTTTCGACGAAACGCAAAATGTTTCTAGAAAGTTACGGAGAGCACGCGCTCAATTTAAACACCATCGAAATCGGTTGACGAACTCAAATATCAGGCTTGTGTTTAGCGTCGCAAACAGATACCGACACATCAATCTTCCTTACGAAGACTTGGTCCAAGAGGGCGTCGTTGGCTTAATGAAAGCTGTTGAGCATTTTGAGTACACAAAAGGGTTTCGGTTTAGTACCTTTGCGCACCGGATCATCAGCCAAAATATTCACCTTGCGGTGGAAAAAAATGATGGTACGGTGAGACGTCCCTTCAAGTTGAATCGAGAGAAAATACAAGCAGATCAGGCTCGGATAAAACTCGAGCAGACTTTGGGGCGACCACTGCGCAGTTATGATCTAAAAAATGTATTACCGGAAACGTTGGAATATAGAGGGGTACACATTCAGGACAATGTTGAACACACAGCAAACGATGCCGTTTTTTTGTCACCTATACCGGCTGTTGAAGACCACTCGGAACTGGATGAACAGCAGCAGCAAGCGAAAGGCTTATCCACCTATTACGAGAGCAAAATACAGACGGCCGTCGAAAAACTCGACGCGCGTTCAGCAATGATCGTGAGATTGCGCTATGGAATCGGAATAAATAAAGACTACACTCTGAAAGAAGTGAGTGATCTGATGCAATTATCTGCCGAACGGGTCAGACAGATTTCATTACAAGCCATTCAGCGGATTTCTAACGAATTTGAAAGTTAAGCGACACGAACATGACAAGCGACAATGACCATTTAAGAGTCTAAAGGAAATAAACCATGAAAGAACACTCTGTGCCGACTAAAAACGCGATTATTACGATAACGAATTTGAGGCTAAGAACTTACATCGGCTTCAATCAAGAAGAGCAGCAGAAACAGCAGGACATTATAATTAATGCCGAGATACATTACCCGGCGAATCGCTTATGTCTGGCCGATGCGGTAGACAATGCCTTAAACTATAAAGTGACGACTAAACAGATTATTCAACACGTCGAAGCAGGTCGTTTCTTGCTACTGGAAAAATTGGTTATGGATGTGTTGGCGATTTGTACGGAGCACCCTTGGGTGAGTTTTGCGCGCGTAACGATTGATAAGCCGCATGCGCTACGCTTTACTGACTCTGTATCATTAACCCTCGAACATACCGTCGCTCAAGAAGAAGCGGTGATAGAAAGGGAGGCAAGCTAACATGTTAAGTGCTGAAGCTAAACTTGTGCGGGCCGTCTTGTCCGAACGTGGATTAGAGACGCCTTTAAAAGAAACAGCGTTAAGTTCGGTTCAAAAATACGAGCGTATCAAGGAGCTAATGACCGGCGTAGTCGAAACACTCGGCCTCGATCTGGAAGACGATAGCTTGTGTGAAACGCCGCATCGCATCGCGAAAATGTACGTTAACGAGATTTTTTCCGGCTTAGATTATTCAAACTTCCCAAAAATCTCTGTCATTGAGAATAAAATGGCGGTTGATGAGATGGTCAAGGTTAATGACATCAGCCTAACTAGCACATGTGAACATCATTTTGTGACGATCGATGGCTATGCGACGGTCGCCTATATTCCCTCTGACAAAATAATCGGGTTATCGAAAATAAACCGTATCGTTCGGTTCTTTGCACAACGGCCACAAGTGCAAGAACGTCTTACGCAACAGATATTGGTGGCACTTCAGACATTACTAGAAACTGACAATGTTGCCGTTTCGATCAATGCGACGCATTATTGCGTAAAGTCACGTGGAATCATGGACGTAAATTCAAGCACATCGACGACCGCCCTTGGCGGAAATTTTAAAACAAGCCTTCACACGCGCGCTGAATTTCTGAAAACAGGGCGGGGTTAATGACGTCCCCAATACTAATTACAGGTGTTGGTAAACGCCTTGGCCTCGCACTGGCAACACATTGTCTCGAGAAAGGGCAACCAATCATCGGCACCTATCGGACACCCACCAAAGGCATAGAAGCTTTGTTTGATGCGGGTGCTACCCTCTATCAATGCGATTTTTATCAGCCGGAGCAAGTGCAACTCTTAATAGAAAGAATAAAAACTGATTTCAAAGCATTACGGGCAGTCGTACACAATGCGTCAGATTGGGATAAGGAGGCAGGCAACAATGATTTGCCCCATCTATTCCAAAAAATGATATGCATTCACGCTGCCGTGCCATACCAACTTAACTTTGCGCTGCATGATCTTCTTACATTTTCCGCAGTGCCAGACGAGTTAGGCACCAGAGACATTATTCATGTCACTGACTTCGTCGCCGCAACGGGCAGCGGAAAACATATCGCTTACGCCGCAAGTAAGGCAGCATTGGAAAACTTAAGTTTATCGTTCGCTAAAAAGTACGCACCGATCATTAAAGTGAACTCAATAGCACCCGCCCTAATGCTATTTAATCCGTCAGATTCCGAAAGTTATCGGGAGCGTACGGTGCAGAAAGCACTTATTCCGAAAGAGGGTGGAGAAAAAGAGTTTATTGACACGGTGAATTATCTTCTCGAAAGCCGTTATATCACCGGGAGAACGGTTCATTTGGATGGCGGTCGTCATCTAAAATGAAAGGCTTAAGTGCAATCGTTATCGGCGCAACAGGCGGCATAGGGTCAGCGATGTTGCGTCAGTTCGACAAAGACTCAACAATTAACACGATATTTGCGATTGGCCGAAGCCGGCCTGGCCACGGTGGGTCAGATAAAATTCAATGGATAAGCTCAGATTTTTCAGAGGCCTCAGTTAAGGATGTGTCTAAACACCTTGCACGCCTTCACAAAGAACTAAATCTTCATCCAAAATTTATCGTGATCGCAACAGGCGTGCTTCATGACGAAACAAACGGGATCTTTCCAGAAAAGCGATTGGCTGATCTAAAATTAGAAACTAGTGAGTACGTCTTTCAGGTTAATTGCCATATACCCATGATTTGGCTACAACAGCTGACACAATTATTTTCTCGCACAGAACGAACAGCAGTGGCCGTACTGTCGGCGCGAGTTGGTAGTATTTCAGATAATGAACTAGGAGGCTGGTATGCCTACCGCGGGTCTAAGTCTGCGTTAAATATGATGTTAAAATGCTTCGCCATCGAAGTGAAACGGCGTTTTCGAGACGTGTCCGTAATTGTTTTTCATCCGGGAACGACCGATACGCGACTCTCAAAGCCGTTTCAAGCGAACGTTCCAGAATCAAAACTTTTTAGCCCTGATTTCGTAGCAGAGCGTCTAGACATTTCATTAGGGCAAACCAACCCTGAATCAAACATTCGCTTTGAGGATTATGCGCAAGCGCGCATAGATTGGTGAACAATTTGAGATCTAAAACCGTTAATATCACGTAACTGAACTAGGCAAATTAACTACTAACTAACCTTAAAAGAAAAGAGGTATCACGTGAGCCATTACAAAGCACCGGTCGAAGACATATCGTTTATCCTTTACGATTTACTGAATGCTCAGCAGCTAGCAGAACTACCTGTCTATGCTGACGCCAGCGAAGACATGTTTCGCGCTGTAATTGACGAAGCTGCTAAGTTAGCGGAGCAAGTTTTGCAGCCGATAAATGCGAGCGGTGATCAAGAAGGTTGTACCTTCGATCCTGAACAAAAGACCGTAACGACTCCGTCAGGTTTCATCGAAGCGTATAAAACATACCAAGAAGGCGGCTGGAGCGGTTTATCTTCACCACCAGAGTTTGGTGGGCAAGGTCTACCCCACCTGCTGAAGATCGTGGTCGATGAGCTATGTTGCTCTACGAACTTGTCATTTGGGATGTATCCAGGCCTATCGCATGGCGCAATAGACCTCCTCAGCCAACATGGTAATGCGGAGCAAAAAGCCTACTATCTACCAAAGTTAAACGAAGGCGTGTGGACAGGTACGATGTGTCTAACTGAACCGCAATGCGGCACCGATTTAGGCCTCATCACAACAAAAGCAGAGCCGCAAAGTGACGGCAGCTACGCAATAACGGGCACAAAAATATGGATCACCGGTGGGGAGCATGATTTAAGCGATAATATCGTGCACCTTGTTCTCGCGAAGCTACCAGACTCACCAGCAGGCAGCAAAGGCATTTCTTTGTTTGTTGTGCCAAAGTTTATGGAGGACGGAGACCGGAATCCAGCGTTTTGCGGTGGCTTAGAGCACAAAATGGGCATCAAGGCGTCGGCAACCTGTGTTATGAACTTTGAAGGCGCGAAAGGTTGGTTGGTTGGTGAGCCGAATCAAGGTCTCAAATGCATGTTTACGATGATGAATGCGGCACGGATCATGGTGGGAATTCAGGGCTTAGGATTGGCTGAAACGGGTTATCAGGTATCGCTTAACTTCGCTAAAGATAGATTACAAAGCAGATCACTTAGCGGCGCAAAAGAGCCGAATGCGAAGGCAGACCCTATCATTGTGCATCCAGACGTACGCAGAATGCTACTAAAACAGAAGGTGTTCACTGAAGGTTCGAGAGCCATGGCTTACTGGACAGGTCTTCAGCAAGATCTCAGCCACCAAGCAAGCACCCCTGAAGAGAAAGAACGTGCGGATGATTTGTTCCAACTGATGACACCGGTGGTTAAATCTTATTTGACTGATGAAGGGTATTTTAGTTCGGATGCTGGCTTACAATCCATGGGCGGTGCGGGTTTTACGCAAGACTGGCCGCTCGAGCAGCTGTTGCGAGACGGGCGTATTGCACGAATCTACGAAGGCACAAATGGCATTCAGGCGATGGATCTAGTGGGTCGAAAGCTTACAATGAAAGGCGGACAACTCGCGCGGACGTATTTTGATGAGATGAGTAAACTTGTCAGCGGAGTATCTAACGACCTGCACAAAAGCAATTGCCAAGCAATGCTGGCGCAATTGCAAGAAGCACTAGGCTGGCTAATGAAGCATGCGCTAAGCGATCCAGAACAGGCTGGCGCTATTGCAAGCCCGTTACTACGCATGTTCGCTAATGCGACGCTTGCAGTAATGTGGGCAAACATGGCCAAGTTAGCGAGTGAAAGCGCTATACAAGCGCGTTACTCGGGTGACTTTTTGACAGGGAAAACGAAAGCAGCGGAGCATTTTTTCCGTTTGCATATGCCAGAACAAAAAGCGCTACTTGACGACATCACTGCCGGGAAAGACAGTATTATGGCGTTGGCAGCAAACGAGTTTTAGCCTTTACTCTTGATCCATCTGCGAAGGTCTTAAGGGCAACAGACCGTAAGACCTTCAAACGTTTCCTGGCGTGATGTTTACTTTTTACCGTAGGCTCATCCGAACAGATCTCTACAGATAGCCCAAGCGAGCCATCATACCCTGATTAACAACCATAAATCTTCGCAGGTCGGCACCTTCCAGGTCGCTTTGCCACGAGGACTTTTTTCGAACTAGTTTCCCGTCTAGCGCAGACATCTCTTCTCTTCTCGACTCGGCACGCTAGATGACTGAACTGGCGCATTCAAAAAAACCGATATGGAGTCAAGTACGTTTTGCAAATCTGAAACCATGTCCTCATACCGCAAAAGCAAAGTATTTGGCCTAAGCCAGGGATCCCATACCTCTATGTGTCTAGTCCAAGTAGAAAAACGATGCTGTCCGTCTATTAAATCTTTGATCAAGTGCTTACATTTATAAAAATGCCAAAGACTAACAATGGCTGCCCTGCCATCTCTAACGATATATATAGTTTTGTTTAAATCTTGCGGTGGATTGTGCGTCTTGATTAGTCGAGGCTCATTCAAACCAAAAGTTCCCCCTTCGTTCAACTCAACATGCCCTACTAATCTGCCTAAACTATTATCCTCGCCTAAATCCTTGGGGTACACGCTTGCAGATCGCAACCCGAAACAATGCCAAAGAATCGTGCGCAAATAGGTGTTTCCACTGCGAGGGTAAGAAGCTATCCAGATATGACTCATTTACTACTCCTACCTCTTAAAAGCGTCCAACCTTGCTCAAGCGCTTTTTCAAAATTATTAGCAAATTTTTCTCCATCACATAAGCTAGAAGCCTCCATCTTTAGTCTAAGTTCTTTCTTTAGAGATGATATTTGCGCTATATCTAGCGATAACGAAACCGCAATTTCTACATAAAAATCAACTGAACTAGCCACAAAATTATTCAACTCAAGGCGCGTAAGAATACTCTTTCCGACCCGACTAGCATGTCGATCCATTTCCATCGAAATCACGGGAACCCCCATCCAAAGCGCCTCAAAAGTTGTAGTCGTTCCATTGTACGGAAATGTGTCCAACGCAATATCTATGCGATCGTAAAATAACAAATGGTCTCTATCGTTAGAAATGGGTCCATATAGCTTTAACCTTTTCTCTGGGATACCCTGACGCTTAAAACGATCAATTACCTTTTGTTTCACGAAATTATCGTTAAGTCTCCCTGCTTTGAGCAGTAAGATTGAATTAGGTACAGATAAAA
>CAJWAD010000009.1 GCA_913020245.1 uncultured Oleiphilus sp. | reverse complement strand
TTGATTTACCCTAATTTTGTTGCGATTGAAGCCAGCTCATCAGAGGAATCGGCTTATCCCTGCACTATTTCATGGTCACTGGATGATGGCACTATAAAAACAACTTCTATTATTCCCGATGATGATTGGGAGCCATGGGACAACGTCTCAAACGAGGTAGATATCCAACACCTATTTGACCAAGGCGCAAGCGCACAAGACGTATCACTCGAACTTAATCAAGATTGCGAGAGTAAAAGCGTTTTTTATGACCCTCGTTTTTACGAAGATGAATTACTTGAAAAACTCTTTCAAGTTGCAGCAAAAGAGTTCGATTTTGAATTAGAACCTATTCAAAGCCTTTTTAAGAATGAGGCCATTTATGATGCTCTGGAGAAAAGAACCCAAGAGCTAGATTGCGATATGCAGCTGCCTGAGGATCGAATCAAAGCTATGCTTTATGTATATGCTGACGAGTCAAGTTGATTGTATAACTCATAGACAATGTGAATTTTACAGTTTTTTAAACTACAACAAAGACTTTGTGACTCTATTCTTTGAACTGGCCAGTGTATATCAGCATACTTGTCCGACGTCATTCATCCCAACACAGATCTACTTTTTTGGAGTATAAAGCAGCCATGCTGGCTTTCAAACTACCCACTTTACCCAATTTGAGCGTATTCATGTTCGCGTTTGTGGTAAATATCGTTGCAAATGCCAATGAACTTGAACATCAGAAAGAGGGAAAAGATTATGTTGCTTTTGGGCTCAACTATAATAAATTCAAGTCCATTGAACTTGTGGCGGTCGAAAATTTTCAAGTTCTTGACGATGGTGAAATTTCTGAGGACATAGTCAGCCGACAATTCCCTCTAAAAGCAGATACATATGCCGCTACGCTCGTTTGGGGGACCTACATTACCGATCATTTTAAAACAGAGCTAAGATACGGCCAAGGTATAGCCTCTGAGACTTTGGACGATATCGCTGAAATAAATATGAGTTACTGGTTTAACTGGTATATCGGCGCGGCCTACCCCATCACTGATTATGCTAATGTCTTCGCACAATACGGTGTTTCTATTTTCGATGCTGATTTTACGCGCTACCAAAAGGAGATATTTATACCGCTTGATCAACTAAACTTAATATTACCTAGGGTGACCGTAGTGCAACCGTCTCGCCTTGAGATGGAGGAAGACTTGTTTGGCACTAACTTCAGCACTACTTGGTTAGTCGGTGTTGACTTCTCAATTGCCAAAAACTGGTATTGGACATGGGAATATGGTCGCTTGCTGAATGATGACGCGTCGGGTATTAAAGTCTACCAACTCAATACCCTGCTCAAGTACGAGTTTTAATTTTTCAATTTTCAACTTTCACTTTTTGGGTAAGCAAATAACATTGGTGAATATTACCCCGCCTTATAAAGTCTGGGTCGAAGGTATCACGCGTGATATTTTTTACAACAAATTCACTGCACAGCCGCTCATCTAATTGAAATTTTCTAAAGTTGTTGGAAAATACCAACACGCCCTCTTTCGTTAATAAATCCATTGCTTGGTTCAGCATCGCATAGTGATCGCGTTGTACATCAAATATCCCGTCCATACGCTTGGAATTAGAAAAGCTTGGGGGATCAATGAAGATCAAATCAAAACGTGGTTTCTCTTCACCGGTTTTGATCGCTTCCGAAGACGCTTTCAACCACGCGGTGCAATCAGCGCGCTCGAACCGGTGCTGATCTTTATTCATATGATTTAGTTTGTAATTCTTTGCACCCCATTCTAAGTATGTCGAAGACATATCAATACTCAGGCTAGAAGTCGCGCCACCTAGGGCAGCATGCACAGAAACGCTGGCGGTATAACAGAATAAATTTAATACGCGCTTACCTTTTGCATGCGCACGGACCCAGCGTCGGATAGGACGATGGTCGAGAAATAAACCGGTATCTAAATAATCTTGAAAATTAACGCGTAGCTTTGCATCCGCTTCTTCCACGACGAAAAATTCTCTTGCCTTATCTTGTTTTTCATATTGAGAATGGCCCTTTTGTATCTCGCGGCGTTTCAAGAAAATTCTCTCTGGGGCAATATCTAAACTTTCTTTTATTATAAATAATGCCTCTGACAAGCGCTCAAGCGCCGCCTTCGAATTCACCGATTTTGGCGGCGCATACTCTTGAACGTGCAAAAATCGCTCTTTGTTCAATGTTTGATACAGGTCAATTGCGACTGCAAATTCTGGCATGTCGGCATCGTATAATCGATAAGATGAAATCGATTCACGCTTTAACCACCTTGATAGATTTTTAGCATTTTTTTTCAGCCGATTGCGGAACATTTGGGCCCGCTCGTCATTGCTTATGCGCCAGCGTGAAGGCTGCGAAAGCAACTCTTCCGGACTCAACCACTCGGATTTGTAACGGTTTTGTGGCTGACAATCAAACAATGCCAACAGTGCCTCGAGCCCGCCATTCATCAGCTTGTACTGTTTATAGCTGCGCCAACCTATTTTTCTCGAAAGCTGTTCATTAGAGGTAAAAATAGCCGCTCTCCACCCGCCTAAGTCGGCTTGCAAAACATCACCCAATTGAAGATACAAGGTTTCAAGCTCTTTCATCTCACCCAAGCGCTCGCCATATGGCGGGTTACAAACAAGCAGCCCTTGTTTACAACCGTCAAATACAGAAAAGTCTTGAATGGCGCGTTTTTCAATATGAATAAATTCTTTCAAACCTGCACGCTCTACATTTTGCCAAGCACGCCCAACAACTTTCGCGTCATGATCAAAACCAACAATTCGTCCACGATAATTTTCACATCCCTTCAGGAACCGTTCCTGAGCTTCTTTAACCATCGCACGCCATAAACTCGGTTTATGGCCTTTCCAATAATCAAACCCCCAAGCCGTACGATTTAAATTTGGTGCCATATCAAGGGCTATCATGGCACCCTCAATAAGAAAGGTACCGGACCCACACATCGGATCAATTAAACCCGACTCATTTGAAAAGTCTTTTGGCCAACGCGCCTGTTTTAAAATACCAGCGGCGAGATTTTCTTTTAATGGTGCCATCCCCGTATCAAGGCGATAGCCCCGCTTGTGCAAACTTTCACCCGATACATCAAGCGAAATAGAGACGATTCCTTTTGCCAGCCGCGCACTCACTAAAATATTCGGTTGTACTTTATCGACATCGGGCCGCTGATCTAATTTTGAGCGAAACTGGTCGACAATCGCATCCTTAATTTTAAGCGCGCCAAATGTTGTATTTGAAATAAGCTTATTAGTACCCCAAAAATTTACGGCAAACGTATCTGTTTCCGCGAAGTGTTTTGTCCAATCAATACTGGCTGACAAATCGTACAAATCCTCCGCGGTTTCAATTTTCGCCTTTGATAAAATAAGCTGAACGCGGTTTGCAACCCGCGACCAAAGCAATGTGCGATAAACGGCTGCTAAGTCACCTTGGCACTCCACACCACCAGGAATGGCTTTTGTTTTAGCAAATCCAAGCTCTTTAAGCTCATCTTCCAGAACATACTGCAAACCTCTTGGACATGAGACATAAAGCTCAAGAGAATCAAACGTTGCGTTTTGCGACATAAAGTTTCCAAAGTAAATACATTCAAACGAATGCGATTATACGTTAACAACAAACGAATCAAAGTAAACAAAGCGATAACAAGCGTTATACCAAGACCCTATAAAATGCAGGTCAGATATAAAAAATAATTCGTATACTTTTAACTAAGTTATCTGATTTACTAAGGTCGTACTCAGGAAATCATATGCATTCATGGAAGCGGCGTTAAAAGTATTACGTCTCTCTTTTCAGGCAGAGCAGTCGTAACCCTGTTAAAAAGGCATCCATTTGCCTTCGCCGCTAGCGTGGAAAGGGCTTGCATAGATAACTGAGTAAGTAGTAGATATTTGCAATATATGCGTAGCTCGAAGCACGACTTAAGTGCTCACAAAAACCCTAATTTGGGTGAAAACTATAGAGCTATATAATTTAACCGGTGCTAAGAGGAGCCTCTTTAATTCCAATTATTTCGTAAATTCATCAGCAAAAAATGATTAACTGAGGTTCAGTGCGAATGAGAAGACAAAAAAGAGATTTAGGTCAGCGTGCATTTAATAAGGGTTATCAAGCAGGTATTACAGGCAAGTCCAAATCACTCTGCGAAAACTATTCAGATGATATTCAACAGGATTGGCTTAACGGCTGGCGAGAAGGCAGAGAAGACAACTGGAACGGTATGACAGGGGTGTCGGGCATTCACCGACTTCCCTCAGTCTAAAAAGTATCTAAGATTAGTTAATCATGTTTATGATTTAACTATAAAGCAGGGGACGTAGTGCCTCTATTATAGCCCGCTACAGCGGGCTTTATTTTTTTTTGATTGACGTTTAGGCCTCGACGAGCATTCTTCTTGATATCATTTAGCAAATCGAATTGCTTCAACACAATCTCGCACCAACGCGGGACCATGGTAAATAAAGCCCGTATAAATTTGTACTAACGATGCACCCGCCTTAATTTTCTCCACGGCATCATCACCATTCATGATTCCACCGACGCCGATAATTGGAAGATCGCCTTCCAAGCTATCCGCCAGCACCCGAATCATCTTTGTAGATTTTTCTCTAATCGGCAAACCACTCAAGCCACCCGCTTCGTCAGCATACTTGAGGCCTTGCACCGCAGCACGATCTAATGTTGTGTTACTCGCAATCACGGCATCTAACTTACGAGACCGAATAGCGTTTGCCACCAAACGAACCTCGTCTTCTGTCATGTCGGGCGCAATCTTTACAGCAATAGGCACGTAGCGTCCTGCTTGCTCAGCTAAAATATTTTGTTCGTACTTAACCATATCGAGCAAGGTGGTTAATGCATCACCAAATTGGAGAGTGCGCAAGCCCGGTGTATTCGGCGAAGAAACATTGACGGTAATATAGTCAGCATAATCGTAAGCCGCTCTCAAACATTCACGGTAGTCATCATTTGCCTGCTCAACAGGCGTACTAAAATTCTTACCAATATTTATACCGATAGGCCCAGCGAAATTAGATTTTTTCACGCGCGCAATGAGCGGATCAAGACCATTATTATTAAAACCCATTCGATTAATAACCGCCTCTTTCTCTGGCAATCGAAATAAACGTGGCTTTGGATTGCCTGGCTGTGCTTTGGGTGTCACCGTGCCGACCTCAACAAAACCAAAACCGAGCGCACCCATTGCATCGATATATTCAGCATTTTTGTCTAAGCCTGCTGCTAACCCAACAGGGTTTGGAAAATCGAGCCCCATTACCTTCACTGGCAAAGGTTGTATTTTACTCATGAACGGTTTCAACAATCCTAACCGATGTGCGGCACTCATTGTATCAAGCGACAACTCGTGAGCGGTTTCGGGTTGCAATTTAAAGAGTAAATTTCTTGCCAAAGAATAAGCCATAATGTTCCAAACTATTTCGTGTATGCGTGCAGTACAGTCGATTAATGCGGTCAGTATAACGCTTGCGTGTAATAACGGAAGTATTGATCGGCCGCAAAACACGCCATTAAAAATTAACGGTAAAAAGCAATAAAAGGTCTTGACATCCAGATGCGAACCAATATCAATACATGATTTATAATTACCCACAAAATCTGTGGATAACTTTGTGCACAACACCTTCCAAAACGCTCAAACCCCGCATAAAATGGAGCAGCTCCTTAGATTGATCATTTTTTGATCAGTTTATTTATCTATATATTTCAATGACTTACGCGCCTATCAATCTCGAAGTTTTAAATTCACAAAATTTTACGTCGCATTGATCTTATCGACTTGGATTGTGCACAAATTCGTCAATGTTTTGTCATAATTACAAATCTAGCGCTCAGTTTTGGCTATGTTTTAAGGTACTGATACGGTCACGTAACGTAGCGGCTTTCTCGAAGTCGAGGTCTTTTGCTGCTTTGTACATTTCATCTTCTAACTTAGCAATTTGTTTAAACACAGGCTCAGAATTCACCTCATTCTCAGTTAACGAATCCACAATACGACTCCGCGCACTTTTTGTTTTACCAGAGCCGGGAATAACAACAGCGCCTTCCATAATGTCGATCACGCTCTTTTCCAAACCTTTTGGCTCGATACCATGTTTTAAATTATGTGCCGCTTGTTTTTCTCGCCGCCGCTGCGTCTCATCGATAGCTTTCTTCATTGAACCTGTTTCGCGATCCGCATACAAAATTGCCCGGCCATTCAAGTTTCTTGCAGCCCGCCCAATGGTCTGTATTAATGACCGCTCGGAGCGCAAAAAACCTTCTTTATCTGCATCCAAGATTGTCACCAATGATACTTCTGGCATGTCCAAGCCCTCGCGAAGTAAGTTGATACCCACCAATACATCAAACGTACCTTTACGTAAGTCTCTAATAATCTCGACCCGCTCTACGGTATCAATGTCTGAATGCAAATAACGAACACGCACGCCATGCTCCATTAAAAAATCGGTAAGGTCTTCCGCCATCCGTTTAGTTAATGTTGTCACAAGCACTCGCTCATTAAGCGCGACCGTTTTGTGAATCTCCCCCAACAAATCGTCAACTTGTGTGGTCGCTGGGCGAATCTCGATCGTTGGATCTAACAGACCTGTCGGCCTCACTACCTGCTCAACAATTTGCCCAGCATGGTCGGCTTCGTATTGCGATGGCGTCGCGGATACAAAAATCATTTGTGGCGCAATCGACTCCCATTCGTCAAACCGCATTGGACGATTATCCAACGCACTTGGTAAACGAAAACCAAATTCAACTAATGTTTCTTTGCGGGAACGGTCACCTTTATACATAGCGCCTATTTGTGGCACGGTCACATGCGACTCATCAATAATCATCAACGCATTATCTGGGAGGTAATCGAACAAGGTCGGCGGTGGCGCGCCCCGTTCTCTGCCTGAAAGATAACGTGAGTAGTTCTCAATACCGTTGCAATAACCAAGCTCTACCATCATTTCAGTATCGTAGCGCGTGCGTTCTTCTAATCGCTGGGCCTCCACAAGCTTGCTTAGTTCACGTAACTGCGTTAATCGACCGCCTAGCTCTTCTTTAATGTTATCAACTGCATTCAAAATTTGTTCACGCGGCGTAACATAATGCGATTTGGGATAAATCGTAATACGGGGCACACGCCGCAAAACCTCGCCGGTCAGTGGATCAAACTCACTTAAATTTTCAACTTCATCATCAAATAGCTCAATGCGTAAGGCATCACGCTCCGATTCCGCAGGATAAACATCTATTACATCACCGCGTACGCGATAGGTAGCACGATGCAGCTCAATATCATTGCGCGTGTACTGAAGTTCGGCTAAGCGTTGAATAACCTTTCTTTGCGAAATTTGATCACCGCGATCGAGGTGAAGCATCATTTTTAGATAAGAACTCGGATCACCTAAACCATAAATAGCGGATACCGTCGCCACAATAATCGAATCTTTGCGCTCCATTAACGCTTTGGTCGCCGAAAGACGCATCTGTTCAATATGATCGTTAACCGACGCGTCTTTTTCGATGAAGGTATCCGAAGACGGCACATAAGCCTCTGGCTGATAATAGTCATAGTAAGACACAAAATATTCAACCGAGTTATCCGGAAAAAACTCTCGAAACTCGCCATACAGTTGCGCCGCCAGGGTTTTGTTGTGCGCCATGATAATCGTTGGACGCTGCACGGCCTCTATCACATTGGCAATAGTAAATGTTTTACCCGAGCCCGTTACCCCGAGTAAGGTTTGATGCGCTAAGCCATCTTCTATACCGTCAACTAAGCCTTTTATTGCTTTTGGCTGGTCACCGGCAGGCTTGAAACGGGCGTTAACTTTAAATTCCTTGGTCATGATATTTCCGAACGTTGTTAGGAATGATAGACTTCGTCACACATTGCAATAAGCAATCTAGTGAGCAGCGCACCCTCTTGATTACTTTTCTAGAAATTTTGCCTTGAACCCATTGCAAAACTAGCAGACAAGTTTAACAAAAACAGAGACATAAAAGCGCGCGTTAGTGTAAAACTCTATTTACGACAAAACATCGGCATTAGCTCGGTTACTATTACTCTTTATTGAGGCTAAAAACCTTGGACGTTAAATTATCCAACCGTGTACAACTGATTAAACCTTCGCCTACCCTTGCAGTAACAAACAAAGCGAACGAACTTCGCGCTGCTGGACATGACATAATTGGTCTCGGTGCGGGCGAGCCTGATTTCGATACACCAGACAATATTAAACAAGCGGCCATTAAAGCAATTCATGAAGGCCAGACAAAATATACAGCTGTAGATGGAACGCCGGCGCTCAAGCAAGCCATTATCAAAAAATTTAAACGTGATAATGGCTTCGACTACGACGCCAACCAAATACTTGTGTCATCCGGTGGCAAACATAGCTTTTTCAACCTTGCTATTGCGCTGCTCAACCCTGGCGATGAAGTTATCATACCCGCACCTTACTGGGTGTCGTATCCAGACATGGTTAAAATTGCCGAAGCAACCCCTGTAATTATTGAAGCCTCGCAAGACGCGCGATTTAAAATAACAGCCGCGCAACTACGCGCGGCGATTACCGACAAAACTCGCTTATTTGTGTTGAATAGCCCATCTAACCCAACCGGTATGGCTTACACACGAAAAGAACTAGAGAGTTTGGGTGCCGTGCTGCGTGAATTCCCAGACGTAATGATCGTCACAGACGATATGTATGAGCACATTCTGTGGACAGACGAAAAGTTCGTAAACATCTTGAATGTCTGCCCCGATTTATATGATCGCACATTTGTATTTAACGGCGTATCAAAAGCGTACAGCATGACAGGCTGGCGTATTGGCTACGCGGCAGGACCGGTAAAAGCGATCGCAGCGATGAAGAAAACCCAGTCGCAAAGCACGTCTAATCCAGCCTCTATTTCGCAAGCCGCGGCAACAGAAGCACTGAATGGGCCACAAGATGAAGTAGCTAAAATGGTAGTCGCCTTTAAGGAGCGCCACGACTATTTGGTTGCCGCCCTAAATGAGATAAACGGCATTGAATGTTTACACGGCGACGGAACGTTTTATGTATTTCCAAATTTTTCTGCCGCTATTGAAGCTAATGAGCACGTAAATTCTGATGTAGACATGGCAGAGTTCTTGTTAAGTGAAGCCGGCGTCGCACTGGTTCCTGGGTCTGCTTTCGGTACACCAGGCTGCATGCGATTAAGTTTTGCCACCAGCATGGACGTGTTAATTGATGCCGTTTCACGGATAAAAAAAGTTCTAGGATAAACGCTTGACCGAGGCGCGATAGCTCATTACTATACGCGCCTTGTGAATCCCCGATAGCTCAGTTGGTAGAGCAACGGACTGTTAATCCGTAGGTCCCTGGTTCGAGCCCAGGTCGGGGAGCCATTATCTCTCTCGATGCTCGAAAGTTCATTTAAGCAATCTTTAAGTTATCCCTTTCTAATTACCTCTCTGCCAATTGTGATTAAATGATGAGCACGAACCTCTCCACCCATAACGTTTATGTAGTGTTCGCATGCATTGGTATTTCATTTACTTTGCGAGAAAAGAGGATCTGACGTCGACACCTAAAAATCTCATCTACATTGTCAAGAGACCGCAAATTCGATAAACACAGACTCAATTTTATAATATAAAGTCTTATAGGTTAGGCAACATGTCGGTCTCGTCGTAATGCATAATCACCTTTAGGGAAGACGCCCTTTTTTTGATGCAATCATCATTAGGCAACCGGATCTTATCTGTTGTATTTATCGCTTCGAGAATTGCCTGATCTAATTTGCCGCTTCCAGATGGAGCCCGAAGGTTTACCCTCGAAAACGTTCCGTCTTGATTCAAACAGAAACTCACTTCACCGTAATACTTTTGACCATCACTACGTGGACCTTCATAGTTACTCATAATATCTTTGAGCGCTTGACTCAAAAACGAGCTAAATCTCTCACTCTGCTCGTTATTAGGTTTAAATACATTGCAAGAAGCATTTTTGGCTTCACTGTCAAAAGGGCGACATAATCTTTCAGGGGGAATATCAACCCCCATTGCCCATAAGTTTTGCTTCGCAAAGCGGTTTCCTTGTTTAGAGGCTAACCGATACCATCTTATGGCTTCTTCAATATCTTGCTTAACTCCTCTCCCTTCCTGAAAGCCAAATCCCAATGAAGCTTGAGCAGGAGGGTAATTCTGCTTTGCAGACATATAAAACCAGTCAATAGCAGTCGTTTCATCAGCTCCGACACCTCGACCATTTGCGTAAAACAGGCCGATGTTATGCTGCGCGATTGGACTACCCTGTTCCGCTGCTAATTCATACCACTTACGTGCTTTAATATAATCTTGCCTAACTCCAATACCTCTTTCATATGCAAAGCCGATATCTATTTGAGCTGGAATATCGCCTAATTGCGCAGCTTTGAGAAACCATTCATTTGCAGTTTCATCATTACGCTCCACACCACGGCCATGCCTGTATAACAGTCCCATATTATGTTGTGCGATGGCATTGCCTGTTGCGGCGGCTAATCCATATAGACGATGAGCATTGGAATAGCTTTGCTCCACTCCAAATCCATGCTCATATAAGTACCCCAATTCAAGATTTGCGATAGTATTTCCTTGTTCGGCCGCTTTTTGAAACCATCTAAATGCTTCTGTGTAATCAGGGTTTTCTCCTTGCTCATAGGCGAAAAGCACGCCAAGTTGATATTGGGCTTCAGCATGTCCAAACTGAGCCGATGACAGTAGCCATTTTCGAGCTAGATCGATGTCTCTTGGTACAGAGGAACCATACAAATACTCCATACCCAGTGAAAACTGTGAATCTCGGTCTCCTTCTTCTGCTGCAACTCGTAACACCCCGATATTGTCTAAGCCTTGAAGATATATACAAGCATCTCTATTTCGCGCATCGCAGGCCTTAACAAGCAATTCTCTACCTGCAGCTACATCCTGAGGAATTCCATTACCTTCGAATTTCATTCTCCCATACATATACTGACTGTATGGATCTCCCATTTTTGCACTTTCTTTAAATAACGATCTAGACCTTTTTATATCTCTGAGAGTCCCCAAACCTTCACCAAGCAGCCAGGCCAGCATAGAAATACCTCTCGGATTTCCCGATGCAGCAGACAATTTTGCCCACTCCACAGCCTTCGTTCGTGACTCGTCTATTTCTTCATCAACTAAGTGAAGCGATAGGTCAAATTGTGCTTCGCTATGTCCTCCATATGCAGCTCTTTCCAACCAAGTGAGCCCCTCCAACTGTTCTTGGGTATCCCCTGAGTTTCTTAGTAATACAGATAATCGGTATTGCCCGTGTTCATAAAGGTCCTCAGCTGCAGCCCGATAGAATTTTATCGCTATAGCCGTATCTTGCTCGACGTAGTAACCATTTTCATAAATCCATCCTAAATAGGCATACGCTTCCTTTAACCCTTCTTTTGCCGAATCATTGATCAGGCTTAAGGCATGCTCGGTGCTATAGCTACTATGGTTTAAGTAAGATATGCCTAGACGGAATTTCGCGGACAATGCACCATGGTTAACCGCTTCAACATAAGCCTCTTGCGATTTATTGTGATTAATTTCTGTTGATTCGCTTCCAAACTCATATATCAAACCAAGCTCATAGAATGACCCCATATCAAAAAGAAGAGCTCCCTCCTGAGCCGTTTCAAAAGCTCTCTTCTCATTTTTGGGTATACCGAATCGCTCTCCAACACCAGTTCTGTATATCCAACTCAGCTCTCCATACGCTCCAGCCACATCACGACTTTTAGCTTCCAACAGGTACTCGTACGCATCCTTAGCTAAGTCCTTATCTTTAATTGTTCCTATGGCTAAAGAGGCCCATTTCAGCTTTACATCTTCATCGTACGAATTCTGCAGTGTTTCAAGCCAATATTTGGCTTTGGAGTGATCAATCCCCATAGCTTTGTTACTAGTATAATTTTTAACGAGACTGATCGTCGCATTCGTACTTCCCGAATCAGCTGCCTCGGTTAACCATTTAAGAGCTAACTCGTAATTAACTTCAACCCATAAGTTGTCTAGGTATATCCGCCCTAGAATATATGCTGCATTATAACTCCCCTGCGCCGCAGCTTCGGATAATAAATTCAAAGCTTTATCTAGATCCTGATCAATGCCTTGACCATTTAAGTGCATAAGTGCCAACTCTACTGTAGCGTCTGCACTGCCATTTTCTTCAGCTCTCTTAAACCATTCGAGCGCAAGAGAAGTATCTTGCGACACGTTTATCCCCTCTAAATAGGCTTTACCCAAGTAATACTGGGCAATATAGTTATCTTGCTTCGCTGCCTTCATTATCAAAGACAATCCGGTCTCATTACTTTTAGAGATGCCCATTCCATTTAAATAGGCTAACCCCAAATGATAAGTTGCATCTGAATAATCATAACTGCTTGCTTGCTGGAACCAATAGACGGCCTGAGAATAGTCTCGTTTAACACCTTTTGCGTTTTGATATGCTAGGCCGGTCATAACAATGCCGTGAAATAGCCCTTCGTCTGCAGATCGCTTCCACCAATAAAAAGCTTTCTTTATATCAACAGGAATCCCCTTACCTTGTTCATGTAAGGCTGCTAGCACGATATAGGCGTCAAGATCTTTTTGGTCTACAGCCAGTGAAGCCATCAAATATGCTTTGTCGTAATCATAATTTGAGAACGATTCAAGCATATATATCTTTGCTAACTCTCTTTGTGAGGGCGGATCTCCCTTGTTTGCGGAGAGCTTTAACCACGCTTCTGCCGCTTCATAATTTTGCTTAACACCAATACCATATGAATAGGCATACCCAACAGCATATTGACCAATTACGTTGCCAGTATTAGCCAACTTTCGGAAAAACTTAAACGCTTTTTCGCTGCTTTGCTTAACGAATAGTCCCTCTTCGTATGCATTAGCTAAAGACCAATAAGATATGAGGCCTAAATCCAATGCAGTGATAGCTACTTTATCCGCAACTGGATAATAAATACGATCCCTAAACTCGAACCCAATTTCGCTTAGATTAGAGCAATCAGAATCACTCGATTTTGAACAATTAACTGTGAGAGGATCACTGGCAGAGGAATACCAAAAAAAGGATGCAACGAGTGCAAAGAAAATAAATACGAGGCGCTTAATATTTTTCACATTAAATGGGTAGATTTTTTAAAAGAATATCGTACCTGATTTCGAGTAAACTGGCATAGAAGAAGCGCTCAAGTAATATGTTATCTTGCAACAAAACAAAAAAGGAAATCATCGGATCAGTGCTTCCATGCACGCTTGACTAGCTAAGAGAAGGTTCCAGTTGAAGTTCAAATAAGCACAATTATGCCCATCGGAAAGATATGGTTTTGATCTAATAACGCGAGTACGGCCCACTAAAAGCAACCCATGCTTGCAAGTGTTTTTCGGTCGCGAAGATCTGATTGAATCATTAACGTATAATTCCTAGTTAATCTTCATCATCGCAAAGCCAAACACATTGGCGCCACGTAAAGAGTCGTGAAAATCCTGCAGGCGCAGCCCGCCGAAGGTTTATGTGGCAAATACTAAAGGTATATTTATGAACATTTTATTTATTCTCACCTCCCATGATCGTCTTGGCGACACGGGCGAAAAAACTGGTTTCTGGCTAGAAGAATTTGCCGCACCCTATTACCGGCTTAAAGATGCCGGTGCCGACGTTACACTCGCCTCACCTGCCGGGGGGCAACCGCCGCTCGATCCAAAGAGCGATGCAGAAGATGCTCAGACAGAAGATACTAAACGCTTTAATACAGACGCGAGTGCAAAAGAAAAATTAGCAACCACCGTAAAGCTGGCAGATGTAAACGCTTCAGATTACGATGCGGTATTTTACCCCGGTGGGCACGGCCCGCTTTGGGATCTCTATGACAATGCCCATTCGATCAGCTTGATTGAAGCGTTTATCAAGGCAAATAAACCGGTCGCGGCGGTTTGTCATGCACCAGCTGTTTTATTAAATGCAAAAGCTAGCGATGGCGCGCCATTGGTGAAAGGTAAACGCGTCACTGGGTTCAGCAATAGTGAGGAAGCGGCAGTCAACCTAACAGATATCGTACCGTATTTATTGGAAGATGCGTTGGTCGAGCAAGGTGGCTTATACGAGCGCACAGAAGATTGGCATGCCCTTTCGGTAGTCGATGGATTATTAATTACGGGCCAAAACCCGGGCTCTTCCGTCGCCGTGGCAAATGCCTTACTCGAGCATCTCAGGTAATCCATATCCGCTGTATGCGTAACGTAAACCCTCTAAACCCAAATAAAGCGTGGGTCCGGAGGGTTTTCTTAATTCATGCCAATATCATTTTTGAACGCCGTGCACCGCTATGCAACCGGAGGCTTAGTGCTGTTCTTTCATCATTGCTCATAAATGGGCACCCTACTCGATTACAGCTTTTTTGCTCGTTTCTTTTTCCGTTATGACGCTATTCATTCTTATTAATAGCGAGTAATGCCTCGCATTTTTCCACCCTTTCTCTTGTCTAGCCCTAATTTAGGGCGCGCTTGCAGGCAAAGCTATACTTAAGCGCACCAGAATGGCTCAAAAATACTCTATCATTTAATAAATCCTATGATAATCAACAGCTTAATTCGCGGCACAGCAATTGCTTTTAAGCCCTGCAGTATTCAAATGGGTGTAAAAATGAAGAAGACCTTAGCCATAATTGGCAATGGAATGGCAAGTAACAAGCTGATCGAGGAGCTTATTGCGTCGACTGACCCACTTTATACTATTATTGTATTCGGGGATGAGCCTCATACAGCTTATAACCGAATATTGCTTTCGCCAGTACTGGCGGGAGAGAAAGAATTAAGCGATATCAAAACACACCCTGCGGGCTGGTTAGAAAAACGAGGCGTTCAGCAAAAACTAGGTCGACACTACCGCATCACTAAAATTGATCGCGCCACGCGACGCATTGTGTGCCAGAACGGCGAACACTATTCGTATGACCGCTTAGTTATCGCCACGGGCAGTAGGCCAACTATGTTGCCTATTTCTGGCTGTACGCTAGACGGCGTTATGGGCTTTCGAGATATCAGTGATGTTGAGCTTATGATTGAAACAGTCAAGAAACCAAAGTCGGTTATTATTATTGGCGCTGGCTTACTGGGCCTTGAGGCCGCTGCAGCATTAAACAAGCGCGGCGCACACGTCACCGTTATCAATCGCGCAGGTCATCCATTAAACCGGCAACTGGATGAAGAAGCGGGCGCACTACTCAAACACACCTTAGAAGCACGCGGCATAGCATTCAAAATGAATACCGATACGCAGCGGCTAGAGGGTAAGAACGGGCATGTGACACATGCGGTGTTTAGTGATAAGACGACCCTGCAAGCCGATTTGGTAATCATGACAATTGGTATTGCGCCCAACATAGCCCTTGCAGAGGCGGCAGGTATTCAATGCGAGCGCGGTATTCTTGTGAGCGACACAATGCAAACTTTCGACCCAAGCATATACGCACTAGGCGAGTGCGTGCAGCATAAGCGAGAAACATTTGGCTTGGTCGCGCCGCTTTATGCTCAAGCTAAGGTGTTGGCGAATCATCTCGCTGAGCACGGAGTCGCTGAATTCAAATCGCTGCCTAGCGCTACAAAGCTTAAGGTAAGCGGTATTAATCTTTTTTCGGTCGGCGATTTTGAGGGGCAAAACAACTGTGAGTTTCTCGAATACCGAGACAAAAGTGCTAACACTTACAAAAAGTTAGTATTGAAAAACAACAAGCTAGTCGGTGCATTGTTATTTGGCGATGTAAAAGAAGGCCCTTTTTACCAATCACTCATTGATGCAAATTCTAATGTTGCCGACATACGACATTATCTAATATTTGGCGAGGCCCTTAGCCGTGCACAACAGCCCGCTTATTTTGCAGCCTAGACGAGAAAATTAATGAATTGCAGTACGTCGCCTCAAAACGAAATAAACCCAAATAGCACTCATACTACCTGTGCCTATTGTGGCGTTGGCTGCGGTATAAAGGCTGACATTGAGAGAAATAAAGCCACGGATACTCTTGGTCAAAACCAAGCACAGGTAGTGACTATATCTGGCCTCGACAGCCACCCATCAAATCTAGGAAAGCTGTGCTCAAAAGGCTCAGCATTAGGTGAGACGCTAGCTCATGAAAGCCGACTCCTATTCCCTGAAATTCTTGGGGAACGCTCCTCTTGGGATGAGGCCTTAGACCATGTAGCAAACCAATTTAGCGAATGTATTGCCAAGCATGGCGCAGACTCCGTCGCGTTTTATTTATCAGGACAACTGCTCACCGAAGATTACTACGTCGCAAACAAATTGATGAAAGGCTTTATTGGCAGTGCGAATGTCGATACCAATAGCCGCCTATGCATGTCGTCGTCAGTGGTGGGCCATAAACGCGCCTTCGGAACAGATACCGTTCCCGCTTGCTACGAAGACATCGAATGTGCCGACTTGATTACCATTGTTGGCAGTAATACCGCTTGGTGCCATCCCGTTCTGTTTCAGCGCATCAAACGCCATAAAGAACGCAATCCACACGTAAAAATAGTGGTGATTGATCCAAGACGCACACAAACCTGTGATATCGCGGATCTGCATCTGCCCGTCGCATTGGGTAGCGATACATGGCTATTCAATGGCTTGCTCACACACCTAGCCAATACGCAGGCAATTGATCATTCGTTCATCAGCCAACATTGCAACGGATTCGAAGAAGCCTTGGCAGCCGCGCAAGCGAGCAGTTCAAACCTCGAAGCTATCGCAAACGCCTGTAACTTGGATACTAAAGACTTGGCTAATTTTTTTACTTGGTTTACCGAGATAGACCGCTCACTAACTCTGTATAGCCAGGGCGTTAATCAAAGCAGCCGCGGCACCGACAAGGTTAACAGCATATTAAATTGCCATCTCGCCACAGGCCGTATAGGTAAACCCGGCAGCGGGCCCTTGTCCCTAACAGGCCAACCAAATGCTATGGGTGGTCGCGAAGTGGGTGGCTTGGCGAACACATTGGCCGCACACATGGATTTTAATGCTGAAAATATCAACCGCTTAGGCCGCTTTTGGCAAACAAGTAATGTCGCAAAAGAACCCGGCTTACCGGCCGTGGATATGTTTGATGCCATACACGCTGGAAAAATCAAAGCCGTTTGGATTATGGCTACGAATCCGGCTGTTAGCTTGCCAAATACGAATAAAGTTAAACAAGCCCTAGCGAAGTGCGAAACGGTAATCGTCAGTGACTGCGTCAATAAATCGGATACGCTCGAATTTGCCACAGTTAAATTGCCAGCCACCGGCTGGAGTGAAAAGGATGGCACCGTTACCAATAGCGAGCGAAGAATTAGCCGCCAACGCGCCCTATTCTCACCTGCAGGCGAAGCCAAGCATGACTGGTGGGCGATCACTCAGGTCGCTCAACGTATGGGGTATACGGATGCATTTAACTATAAATGCGCGGCGGATATTTTTCGCGAGCACGCAGCACTTTCAGGCTTTGAAAACAGCACCAAAGCTAACCATTTACGTCGAGATTTCGATATATCGCTGCTCAGCGATATAAATAATGCAGACTATGAGGCACTCGCACCCAAGCAATGGCCACTTACTTCAGAGCAGCTAAATGGGACTAAACGTTTTTTTGCCCACGGTGCGTTCTATACACCTGATCAAAAAGCGCGATTCATCCCTATTTCACCCACCGCACCGCAGAACAAACCCTGCGCCACGTACCCGTTAACACTCAACACGGGCAGAATTCGCGACCAATGGCATACGATGACTCGCACCGCATTGGCGCCGCGCCTAAATCAACATATCAGTGAACCTTATGTTGAGCTGCATCCAAAAGACGCCCTGCATCTTGGTATAAAAGAGCACGATCTCATCTCACTCGAGAGTGCATGGGGCACGATGACAGGCCGCTCAAAAATTACTAAGACTGTAATGGCAGGTAGCGTTTTTGCACCGATGCATTGGACAGCCAGCAACACACGAACCGGGCTCATCAATAAAGTGGTCAACCCTGTCGTCGACCCTTTCAGTAATCAGCCTGAAAGTAAACATACCCCAGTTCGAGCTAAACGTTTTAATGGTAAACATTATGGGTTCGTCTTAACTCGACATCAATTAACAGATTGGCCTACCACCGACTACCTAACCGAAATACACGGTTCAGCACATACACATTTAGAATTTGCGCACCAAACTGACTTAAATGCACCACTAAACACACTATTTAATTGGCTAGGCTATACAAACGAAGAAGACGCGCTGGCGCAGTCGTTTCAAGTTTTACGCTACGAAGATAAACAGCTTGGTATTTATAGGCTCGGTTTAATTGATAAGAATGAACAACTGCATGCCGTGGCTATACTCACGCAAACACCGGCTCTTCCCGAACGCCAATGGCTTAGCTCCCTCTTTACCAAACCAAAGATTGATACGCGAGCCCGCCATGCACTCCTCAGCGGCTGCGCCCCGGCGGGCGAAGATGTCGGCAACATTATTTGCGCCTGCTTCAGCGTAGGCGACAAAACAATTGCCAAAGCGATTGCTCAAGGCTGCTGCAATGTAAAACAGGTGGGCGACAAATTAAAAGCGGGCACGAACTGCGGAAGTTGCATACCAGAAATAAAATCCATTATTAAAACATGTGAGACAATTGAAAAGACAAACTCGGCAAAGACCTAACCCGAGACAAGAAACTTAATTAGAAAGAGAGAATAAAAAAGAGGGGCTAAAGCCCCTAAACGCAAGTTGCAGGATTGCACACTTACCAGCTGAGATAATCTGCATTAAAGGTAATCAAAGTGTTATTTGAATTGCCTCCGAAAATTTTCCTTGAACCCCTTCGCTATCTACCGTTGCAATAGCGAAGTAGTAAGTCGCGATCGACATACTTTCTAATAACTGTGTGGTGACGGCGGCGCCTGTCACATCGATCGACTCATCCATTGCCGTGAGGCTCAACCCGTACTTAATGGTGTAACCATTAATCTCGTAAAGCTCTAAATCTGATCCATCTTCTCGTTGCGTTGGAATATCCCAGTTAAGTGAGATACTTACTAACTCATCGATAGGCTCGATTGGTACAACTGGTTCAACAGGAACTACTGGCTCAACGGGTACAACTGGTTCAACAGGAACTACCGGATCAACGGGTGCAACTGGTACAACAGGAACTACTGGCTCAACAGGTACAATAGGCTCAGCAGGTGCAACTGGTTCAACAGGAACTACCGGATCAACGGGTACAACTGGTTCAGCAGGAACTACTGGCTCAACAGGAACTACCGGCGATGCGGTACCACCATCTGAACTATCCGCAGGCTCCTGATTCGGCTCACCTAGTTCATTACCTTGAGAAGGTAAAGTTGGTGCAGGCGTGTTCGGCGCGAGAACGTCCTCATTCGGCGTAGCAATGACTTGGGTTTCCCCTTGATCAATCACCCCAGCAATGCGAGCCCCTACCTCATCGGCCGCATCATACAACGCGTTGATGCTCTGTCCAGCATCGATACTTTGACCTAACTCAGCAATTACTTCTGCAACACTGTCGGTGTTGCTGCCCTCAGCAATGGTCTGAATAGCTGCACTTAATATCGATGCCTCAAGTACCGAAGATTTCGCCGCCGCAACCTCTTGCACATTAGTTATATCGACAGGACGCTCAGCGAGCACCCCCTCACCTAAGTTCATTAACTCCTCAACATGAGCGGTCGCTTCGATGACAGCCTCTTTCGTAAGGCCATTTGCCGATGTCTCCGCGATACCGTAAGCAATGCTTGTGAGCGGTGTAAGGTGAACATTTTTCATTCCTTGCGCATCAATAGCGGCAACAACATTTTGAAGTTTGAAAGTCTTATCAAGGGGTACTTGCTCACCAAATGCGACTGAGCCCTCATTACAACCCCCGGCGCTATCACAGGTCATGCGTGTTTTTGCATCAGCAGTTACTTCGACCACGATCCCGGTGACGTCTCCAGTAAGCGATAAGTTGTAAGCGCCATCTCTGTCGGTTCTTGACGAAGCCAATATTTCGGTAGACTTCACTTGCTCACCAGAAATGGCTTCAATGCGGTAAGCCCGCACAATACCCTCAGTGATCACACCTTTAACCGCCCGGCCTGAGACTTGAGTCGATTGCGCCGCTGCAGCATTACTCTTACTCGCATTCGTATTTGGACTCGCATCAGCGCTGCCACCACCAGAACCGCATGCGGTTAGCAGTGTGCAAGTAGCTACTAGAAATATTCCCTTAACGACTGCGTTTGTAAGCGTGTTGCTAAACATGACTCTATTACCTGGCTGTTCGGTGTGTCTTGAGAATAAAGTTAGCTCAAAATACGCCCGATCAACGGAATTAAGTCATCATTTATAACGTTTTTGCGTCAATTATTTGTCAGCTTAATAAAATGTGAATTAGTGCAAAGTGAAAATGCGCAAGTGTTCTCTTTTATAATGCAAAACAAAACAGATTTAGCTTAATGGGGAAGGTGCGGAATTTTAATCAATAAAAAAGAGGACGTATCGAACCTCTCTCTGAGTATGCAGCCATGTCGAACTAGGGCAGAAAAAGAAAAGGTTAGAAAACCGCTACTTTTTTGCCAATATACGCTTCACAGGCGCAAACGACTGGCGATAGAAATCTTGAACACCGTGGCACTCAATTGCCCGTAAATGGGCCTTTGTCGGATAACCTTTGTGACTCGCGAAGCCATATTCAGGATAGTGCTTATCAAGCGCGATCATTTCTAGATCTCGATCTACCTTCGCTAAAATAGAGGCGGCACTAATGCAAGCAATCCGAGCATCGCCCTTTACGACACTGTCAGCAGGAATGCTGATATCTGGAATTCGATTGCCATCAATCACTGCAAATTCTGGCACAATGCTTAAGGTTTCAAGCGCACGCTTCATCGCCAACATCGAGGCATGTAAAATATTTAGCTGATCTATTTCTTCAACAGATGCCCTAGCAACCGACCAACCGATCGCATGCTCTTTAATTTGACTATAGAGCGCCATCCGCCTCTTTTCTGATAACTTCTTAGAGTCAGCTAGGCCTTCAATAGGCGTATCGGGATCTAAAATGACGGCGGCGGCAACAACCGGCCCAGCTAACGGACCCCGACCCACCTCGTCAACGCCCGCCAACAAACGGCCTTGGTACGGACATACATAGTCTGGAAAATCTAACATCTCTACAATGAAACCTTTACAGAAGATGCACGTTGTTCGGCATCTAAACGCCCCTCTATCAATAGCGACACGGCTTCAGCCGCTTTGGCACTTGCGCCCAGTTGTAGCGACTCATGCAACTGTGAGAACGATAGCTCTAATGCTTGCTTAGCAATCGGCGAGAAGCGTCGCGCTAAAGCGTCGGCGATCTTTTCTGGCGATGCATCATCTTGAATCAGTTCTGGCACCAGCTCCTCATCGGCTAACAGATTCGGTAAAGACACATACTTAGACTTTAACAGGCGCTTCATTACCCAATAGGTCATGCGATTCACGCGATAGGCAACCACCATTGGGCGTTTCAACAGCATACATTCCAGCGTTGCCGTTCCAGAAGCTAACAACACGACATCTGAGGCTGACATAACGTCCCGCGACTGACCTAAAACCAGTTTGACGCGAAGGCCTTCACCATGCTCACTAAACAAAGCTTCGACTTGTTCATAGCGCGCCTGGTTAACGCAGGGCACCACGCACTGCAAATTTGGAATCTTTGCATGGAGCAGCTTCGCGGCGTCAATAAAGCTTTTCCCTATGTAGGCAATTTCACCGGAGCGGCTTCCTGGTAAAATAGCCAAGGTCGGCGCATCGGCACTTATTTCGTCATCACGATCAAAACCGAGCAGCGACTGCGCGGCCTGCTTGGATCTGCGCATCGGAATAAGATCCGCAAGCGGATGCCCGACAAAACGCACCGCAATGTCGTGCGACTTATAAAATTTTGCCTCGAATGGAAATAGCGTGAGCATCAAGTCCACCGCCTTAGCGATTTTATGAACACGTTTTTGGCGCCATGCCCAAACAGAGGGGCTAACGTAATGTGTGGTTTTTATACCGGCTTCGCGTAACGATTTTTCAAGCCCTAAATTAAAATCTGGCGCGTCAATGCCGATAAATACATCGGGTTTATCTTGAATCCAACCTCTGTAAAGTGTTCGACGAATTCCTACAAGTTCGAAAATCCGCCCAAGCACTTCAAAAAGCCCCATCACCGATAAACGTTCCATCGGAAACTTGGACTTGAAACCTTGAGCAATCATCAGCGGGCCGCCAATCCCCATGAACTGAGCATTCGGATAACGCTTGCGCAAGGCTTTAATTAAACCCGCGCCGAGAATATCACCAGACACCTCGCCCGCAACAATAGCAATCGTTAACGGTTTATCAGAAACCGCACCCTCCATGCTGTTATGTTCGCTCAAACCCGTTTTGCCCACAGAACCTTGCCTATGCTAATTGCGTTAAAAAACGAAAGTCCCTAGCGCACAATGCCTCGCTCTGATCGCTTCAAACTATCAAGAAGAACCCGCACCTCTGGCACGTTGGCTGCTTGCACCTCAAGCACTTCAAGCGCTTCAGCTAAACGCAAACCTTTACGATAGATTGTTCGATATGCGTCTTTTAAAGCACGAATAGCGTCTTGATCAAAGCCACGGCGCTTGAGACCCTCACTATTCAAGCCATGCGCAGAGGCAGACTGACCACTTGCCATGACATAAGCAGGAATATCTCGCAATACGATACTACCGCCGGCCGCCATTGAGTGTGTACCAATTTTACAAAACTGATGAACCATGGTGCCGCCACCTAAAATTACATGGTCATCTACATGAACATGGCCTGCCATTGTCGTGGTATTCGCAAATATACAATGGCTTCCGATGCGACAATCATGGGCAACATGCACATAGGCCATAAATAAGTTGTCATCACCAATGCGAGTAATCGCCTCATCCTGAATGGTACCTCGATGTATTGTGCACCCTTCGCGAATTACATTGTCATCTCCAATAACAAGGCGTGTCGCTTCCCCAGCGAACTTTTTGTCTTGGCAATCTTCACCGACACTGGCAAATTGAAAAATAGTATTGTTTTTCCCAATCACCGTTGGTCCTTTGACCACTACATGCGAGTGAATCACGCTCCCTTCGCCAATTTCAACATCAGGCCCAATAACAGAAAACGGACCCACTGAGACACCTTCGGAAATCTTAGCTGCCGGATCAATAATCGCTTGCGGATGAATGGTCATTAGCGTTCTCTCTCTGCCGTCATAATTTCAGCGACACAAGCCACTTCATCATTTACTAAGGCACGACAATCAAACTTCCAAATACTATGCTTAGAAGAAATAAAATCTGACTCTAAAATCAGTTGATCGCCAGGCAACACAGGCTTTTTGAATCGCACGCGGTTTGAACCCGCGAAATAATGTACTAGGTTTTCACTGGGCTTCTTATTAGTTGTCACAAAACCCAGAATTCCAGAAATTTGCGCCATCGCCTCAAGTACCATGACACCAGGCATAATTGGCATACCAGGGAAGTGCCCTTGAAAAAAATACTCGTTAATACTGACATTCTTAAAACCACGAATAGCCACGCCTGATTCCACATCAGTCACCCGATCAACCATTAAAAACGGATATCTATGCGGCAGATACTCGTGAATTTCTTGGATATCCATTTTCATACTTACTCACCTCCCGGGTGGCGCTTTTCAAACCTTATATTGCAAACGTATTTCTGTGCAATAAGGCTATTACTCAGTATTTTTAAGCTTCTTTTCAAGCGCTTTGATCTTTCCGTGCATCTGGTCCAGCTGACGCAAACGCGCAATGCTCTTACGCCACTTAGCATTTGGCTGAACACCCGTACCTGACGAGTAGACACCAGGCTCGGTTAAACTTTTTATCACCATCGTCATCGCGGTAATATGCACGCCATCCACAATTTCTAGATGACCTGCAATACCACTTGCACCGCCCACCACACAGTTAGCCCCAATAGAGGTAGAACCGGCGATCGCCGAACAAGCAGCAATCGCTGTATTTCTGCCTATACGTACGTTGTGCGCGACTTGAATTTGATTATCGAGAATAACACCTTGTTCAATAACGGTATCTTCGAGGGCGCCCCGATCAATCGTTGTATTTGCGCCAATTTGAACGTGGTCATCAATACGCACGCCGCCCAATTGTGCAATGGGCGTCCATCCGTCTGGGCTTGGCGCAAAACCAAAGCCATCAGAACCAATTATCACACCACTTTGCAAGGTACAATGCGTGCCTAAGTGAACGTCATGATACAGCACAACGTTAGGATAAAGACGGGTGGCTTCACCGATCGTTACACCCCTGCCGACAACAACATTTGCACCGAGTACGACACCATCGGCAATAATGGCGTCCTCACCAATCCTCACACCCTCATCAATAAACACCCGCTCGCCAATCTGCGCACTCTCCGCAACCGTCGCGGAGGCGGCAATATGGCGCTGTTCGAGCGCCAAAGCAGCGGTATCCCAAAGATGACTCAACTGGGCATAAACTAAATAGGGATTGGAATGAATTAGGCCATCACCATCATAGCCTTCAGCCATTTCTGCCGTCAGGATAACAGCGCCTGCATCAGTTGACGAAAGATGCTTTTGATAAGCAGGATTTGCTAAAAAACTAAGCGTATCAGGCCTTCCTCCGGTTAAGGTAGAAAGCCCACTAATTAACCGCTCTGGATTGCCTTTGACCGCTGCATCGACCTTATCAGCCAGTTCTTGTAATCGAAACGTTTGTTTAGACATAGCAACAACGATCTATTTTTGCGCATCCAACATATCGATTATCTGCGCGGTGTAGTCCATACCTTCAGCGGCATACAACGCGGCCTCACGCGGTAAAAGTAGGTCTAATTTTTCTTTTTGCACTAATTGGTTTATTGCGTTATCGAGACGGGGGCGAGATTCTTCTAAAAACTGCTGTCGTTTCTCAGCTAGCGCTTTATCAAGCTTCGTTTTCAAATATTTATACTCTTGAATCTTCTCTTCGAGATCGGCAGCGGTTTTTGCACGCTCCGAATCACTCATAATCGCAGCATCATTCTTTAAGCGTAAATCAAGCTTCTGACCCTCTTCGCCCACTGCTCGGACCTCTAGATCCTGCTGCTTAAACTGCGAAACGGTGTCTTCTGTAAATTGCTTGGCTGCTTTCGACGAAAACAGTGCATTACGCATGTCAACCAAGCCAATTTTACCCGCCGCTTGCGCCGCTCCCATGCCTATCAGCGACACCAATACTACAAGCGCTATACGTTTCATCCTACTACCTCTTCTCTGCTACATTCTCGATTTAAAAAACCTGCCCCAATGAGAACTGGAAAAACTGCGTCTCATCCTCTGGAACATCATTGATTGCTTTACCAAAACTAAACCCTAATGGCCCAATAAACGTTTGCCACTGCAAAGATAAACCCGTAGACCAACGAATCTCGTTTAAATCAAATTGATATTGCCCGTCAGTCGTAAAAACGTTACCCGTATCGACAAAATAAGCAAAGCGCATCGAATTTTGCTCCTTCAGAAAGGGTAACGGGAAAATCAATTCAAAACTATTTTCGAACAACAAGTTACCACCAAATGGGTCTGAGGTGTCGACGCCCGGCGCATTATTTGTTTGAGGCGTTGTTCGTGGGCCTAGCGTGTTGTTTTCGTAGCCTCTCACAGAATTGATTCCGCCCGCAAAATAGTTTTCAAAAAACGGATATTGGGAGGTGTTACCGTAGGCCTCACCGTAAGCCCATTCATTGCGCATTCGCAGCAAGAACTTCTGATCACGATCAATGGGGATATAAATATTTGAGTTATACCGTAATTTGAAGAACGATAAATCGCTGACAGGCGTTGCAATATCGAAAGACAAACCCTGGCGCCAGCCGGCTGTTGGGAATAAACCTCTATTCAGGGTACTTCGCGACCATCCCCCTGTAAAATCCCATGTGTTGTAGCGTTCGCCATACTCATCAAGAAAGTTCTTGATTTCTAGCGGAGGTAAATTGCCTGTTGCAACAGATGTATGATTGAAACCAATACCAAAATTTAAGCGGGACACATCATCTATCGGGTAACCAAACGTTACCGCCGCACCTGAAGCATCTAGAATGTAATTGGCCGTATTTTCTTCTTCAAAGTCAGTTTCACGAGCATAAGCACTGAAACCACGACTGACGCCATCCACGGTATAATATGGATTTAGATATGAAAAATTAAGCGACCGAACAGCATCGCTAACGTTTACACCAAACGAAACACGCTTACCGGTTCCGAAGAAGTTATTTTCAGCAATACTTAGACCGAGTGTTACGCCGCTGCCCTGGGAAAAACCAAGACTTGCTGACAAATTACCTGATGACTGTTCCTCGACGGTATAATTGACATCGATTTGATCACTCACGCCGGGAACTGACGGCGTATCAACGGTGACATTACCAAAAAAACCAAGACGCTGAATACGGATTTTTGATGCCTCAATCAGGTCTGTAGACGCCGATGCTCCTTCCATTTGAATCAGTTCTTGACGTAGAACTTCGTCTTTTGTATTCAAATTCCCTCGAAAATTTATACGGCGCACATAATTACGCTTACCCGGGTCAACATAAAAGGTAATTGACGCGGTGTTATCTTCGTGCGCTTCGGGAATCGGGTTAACGTTTGCGTAGGTATATCCTTCACCACCCAACGCACGAGAAATATATTCAGCCGATACCGTCAAAATACGACGAGAAAACACATCACCTGGCTCAATGGCGACGAGCTCACGTAACGTTTCTTCATCTAATATAAGATCGCCTTTCAAGGCAAAATCACGCACAGTGAATTGCGGGCCTTCCGTAACATTAATGGTGATAAATACATCTTCTTTATAAGGAGATACCGACACTTGCGTCGATTCAATATTGAATTGAATATAACCATTATTCAGATAGAACGATCGAATACGCTCTAAATCGCCGCTTAGTTTCTCTTTGCTATACTTGTCATCACTCGTAATAAATGACCAGAACCCGGGTGTCTTCAACTCCATTAAATCAATGAGTTGTTCATCGCTATACGCAGAATTCCCAACGACATTAATATGTAAAATCGATGCAACTTCTCCCTCATCAATTTGTATCTCAATGTCCACGCGATTTCTAGGAAGTTCAACAACCGTTGCTTCCACCGAGGCGCTATAGCGGCCTTGTGAAACATATGAGCGCAATATTTCGAGCTCCAAACGCTCTAGCGTGACACGTTTAAATACTTTACCTTCCGCCATACCTGCTGACTTCAAGCCGTCTAATAGATCTTCCGCTGCAATGTCTTTATTGCCTTCAATTTCGATATTTGCAATCGAGGGACGTTCCATTACCTGAACGACCAAATCATCGCTCTCTCGCAACAACTGAATATCGGTAAAAAGCCCAGTTTTAAAAAGTGTGCGTGAAGCCTCAACCAATTTATCCGCATCAACGCGCTCACCAACATCGATTGGAAATTCACTGAACACAGTGCCCGCAGACACCCGCTGCAACCCGTCGACACGAATATCGGCCACTGCAAACGTTTCTGCTGCTTGACTAGAGGTGACTCGAGTACAAGTTAAAATAAGTAGCGCACATAACAACGCGCGCATAGAAAAACCAAACAAACTCAATTCACCTAACTATTACTATCAATTACTAATTAGTCGCTCTAACGTTTGTTACAAACGCATAATATCGTTATAAAAAGCGACAACCATCATGGCCAGTACCAAAGACAACCCTATTTTAAAACCAATTAACTGGCTCTTTTCTGATAGAGGTTTTCCGCGCACCACTTCAACTAAATAAAACAAAATGTGACCGCCATCCAACACAGGGATAGGCAGCAAATTCAGTACACCCAAACTTACGCTTAGCAAAGCAAGAAAACGTAAAAAATCTTCCAAGCCAGAGCTGATAGATTGGCTTGCGATTTGTGCGATGGTAATCGGGCCGCTCAAATTGTCCAACGAAATCAAACCAATCACCATTTTCTTTATCGCGCCGAGTGTCATTGAGGTGTCAGCCCAGGTTTGCGATACCGCCTCAACGAACGCTCTCGGGGGCGCATAGCTTACTTCTCGTATCATTTCTGGCGGATAGGAAAACGAGGCCACGCCAACGCCTAGTCGACCCGTACGCACCCCGTCATCATCATAGTGCGCTTCAGGCACAAGCTTTAACTGGATATTTGAGCCATCTCGCAATACATCGACAAGCAACTGCTGGCCCGGTGCCGGCTGAACCAAATCAACAAATTCAAACCAATCACCTACCGCTGTTTGATCCACGGACAACACGACGTCATCGGTTTGCAACCCTCCCAACTCAGCAGGGCTTCCGCTTTTTACCATACCAATTTGAGCTGGGATTTTCGGTCGGTAAGGTTTGATGCCCAAGCTGGCAATCAAATCCGTTTGTTCCTTGTCTTTTAACCACTCAGAGATCTGCAAACGATACGAACTTGTCGCAGTACTCGCCTCAGGCTTAGTGACCATCGAAATATCACCGCTGTCACCAATACGATTGACCAGCGCCATCATGACTTCTCGCCAACCATATGTCTCGCGACCTTCAACACTGACAATCTCAGTGCCGGCCTGAAGACCTGCTGCTGCGGCAATAGACTCCTCGTCAACCGCACCAATTTTTGGCACGAGTACATTGAAGCCCAACATAAACATCAGCCAGTAAGCCACAATAGCAAACGCAAAGTTCGCAATCGGTCCTGCTGCCGCAATGGCAATGCGTTGTTTGGCGGGCTTTCGATTGAAGGTAAGATGCAACTCTTCCTGTTTAACAGGGCCTTCTCGCTCATCCAACATTTTTACATAGCCACCGAGCGGAATTGCTGCCACCGAAAACTCAGTGCCATGCTTGTCGGTTCGACTAAATAACGGTTTACCAAACCCCACACTGAAGCGCAGCACTTTTACACCGCAACGACGCGCCACCCAGAAATGACCATACTCATGAATGGTCACCAAAATACCTAAGGTGATAATCAATGAAACTACTGATTGCAAAGCTTCCATCGGGATCAGGGCAAACTATTTAAGAGAGTTGAGTTAAAGCCGATGCAGCGGCTCGCCGAGCCGCTTGGTCAGCAACGAGCACGTCATCGATGTGATTGAGCGCAACGATGTCACTAACATCAAGCACTTCGCGTATAATATCAGGAATTGACACAAACGAAATATTACCTTTAAGAAAGGCCTCCACGGCCACTTCATTCGCAGCGTTCAACACAGTACAAGCACTTCCGCCAGCATCGAAAGCCTCTTTAGCTAGGGTTAAGCATGGGAAACGCTCGACATCAGGGGCTTCAAAATCCAATCGATTATGTGTAAATAAATCTAGCGATGAGACACCCGCATCAATTCTTTCAGGCCAAGCTAAACCGTAAGCAATCGGCGTGCGCATATCCGGCTGACCTAACTGTGCGATAACCGAACCATCTGTATACTCGACCATAGAATGAACAATGCTTTGCGGATGAATATGCACATCGACCCGTGAAGACTGCACATCAAATAACCAACAGGCCTCAATTAACTCTAAACCTTTATTCATCAAACTCGCCGAATCTACCGATATCTTTGGTCCCATTGACCAGTTCGGATGCGCGCATGCTTGCTCAGGCGTCACTAAATTTAACTGCTCGAGCGAAAAGCCTCTAAATGGACCGCCCGAAGCCGTGAGTAAAAGTCGCTTGATATCTGCACCCACTCGCTGACCACACCGGTAATTGTCGGGCAATGCTTGATAGATAGCATTGTGTTCGCTGTCTATCGGCAATAGTGTCGCACCGCTCTTGCGAGCTTCATTCATAAATAAGGCGCCAGACATTACTAGCGATTCTTTATTTGCCAGCAGAACCTTTTTGCCTTTTTTTATGGCGGCGAGATTTGGCTGCAAGCCGGCTGCCCCGACAATTGCCGCCATCACAATGTCTACCTCTTCATGCTCAGCCACGCTAACGAGGGCCGAGGCACCGACTAAAAGTTCGGTGTCTAAATCTGATGCGTTTAACCGTGCTTGAAAATCGGTGGCCGCCCATTCAGCGGCAAGTACCGCGTAACGAGGTCGATGTTTTTGGCATAGCGAAAATAGTTTCTCCGCATTTGAATACGCCGCTAGCGCGAACGTCTGATAACGATCAGAATGACGTTCAATCACATCCAGGGTACTAATCCCAATAGAGCCTGTTGCGCCAAGTACGCATACCTGCTGCATTAATATCACCCGCTAATCCAGCCAGCCATAAGTAGAAAACCAGTAAAAATTGGCACCGCCGCCGTCAGGCTGTCAATCCTATCCATAAAACCACCATGACCCGGGAGGAGGTTACTACTATCTTTTAAACCCGCCTCTCTTTTAAACATGCTTTCCGTTAAATCGCCAAATATAGACATTACAGCGGTAGCAAAACTCATCACCGCCAATATAATCGCCGCTCTTAAGGGTAAGGATAGAATTAGCGCCGCAGCAATCGCCAGCACAATAGAGCTGCTCAACCCACCCCAAGCGCCTTCCCATGACTTTCCTGGAGATACGCTCGGAGCAAGCTTGCGCCGCCCCCACGTTTTTCCAGAAAAATAGGCAGCGACGTCAGCCGCCCACACCAACAAAAGCATATATAGGATAATCCAAAGGGTACTGATGCTAACCAGAGAAATCTCCGATTGCCGAACAATTAGTAGCGCCTGCCAAAAAGGAACGAGCACGAGTATACCAATCATAAGTCGAACTGAACCGGCCGCCCAAAAGGCCTTACTAGATGGAAATCGGAGCACTAATAACGCTGCAAGGCACCACCACGCGACCCCAAGACCCAACACCCAAGCACCACCAACGCCATGATATAAAATAGTTAGCAGAACGGAAATACTGACTGCATAACCAATCCGCACGGTCGGTGCTTCGTAACCCGACAAATGCGCCCACTCCCACGCCGATACCGCAACGACAAACCCGACAAAAAAAGCAAAGGGAACAAGATCAAGAAGAAACAGCCCTGTTAGAGCAATAGGTGCGAGAATTAAACCCGTAATAATACGCTGCTTCAGCATGACTTATCGCCGCAGTGTTCGTCAGTGCGGGCATACTTTACGCGAACAACAAGCAAAACAAACACCCTATACATCGTCCACCTCAACTCCCTTTCCACTCTCGCTCGGCCAATTTACATTACCCGAGTCTTCAGCTGACAACGCATTTGATTTTTCACCAGACAACTGCTCATTCGTTTGACCAAAACGACGCTCTCTGTTTGCGTACTCTTCAATCGCTTCAATTATTTGGTCTTCTCTAAAATCTGGCCAATATAGTTCTGAAAAGTAAAATTCTGAATACGCTAACTGCCACAGCATAAAATTACTGATGCGTTTTTCACCTGCGGTACGAATCATAAGATCAGGCATTGGATAACTAGCCATACACAGCTCATCTTGAAGCGTCTGTTCAGTAATCTCTTCCGCGGCCATACTACCTTGAGCCACTTTCAATGCCAGTTTTTGGGCAGCCTGCGTTATATCCCATTGACCGCCATAATTTGCAGCAATCACCAAGCTCATACCGGTATTTGAGGCTGTTTGACGCTCAGCTTTTTCCATATAGTCTTGTAGGAGAGGACTAAACTTTGACCGATCGCCAATTATTTTCAGGCAAATATTATTTTTATCGAGCTTATTAATTTCACGCTGGAGCGCCAACAAAAACAATCGCATTAACGCACTAACTTCGTCGGCAGGCCGTCGCCAATTTTCACTACTAAAAGCGAAAAGCGTCAGTACTTCAATGCCTTGCTCACGGCACGTTTTAACGACAGCCCTTACCGCTTCGACGCCGGCCTTGTGGCCAGAGACGCCAAGCAAACGCTTTTGTTTCGCCCACCGATTGTTACCATCCATGATAATTGCAATGTGACGCGGTTTATTATCTGCACAATAAGGTATGTCAGAACTCATTTTCCAACCTTAGCATCCCGAAAAAGGACATAAAGCGTTTCCCTATACTTCCATCAGATCCGCTTCTTTTCCCTGAAATGCTGTCTCAACTTTCGCTATATAGGCATCCGTTAATTTCTGAATTTGATCCGCGCCACGCTTTTCATCGTCTTCCGAAATTTCTTTCTCTTTCAACAAATCTTTTAGATCTGAGTTCGCGTCACGCCGCGCGTTACGCACAGACACGCGTGCATTTTCAGCATCAGCCTTCGCCAACTTCACCATATCGCGACGCGTTTCTTCTGTTAATGGTGGCATCGGTACACGAATTAAATCGCCTGAGGTAGCAGGATTCAAACCCAGGTTAGCGGCAAGAATCGCCTTCTCAATAACCGGAACCATCGGTTTTTCCCAAGCAGATACCGCTAGGGTACGACCATCTTCTACACCAATGTTTGCAACCTGCTTCAATGGCGTATCAACACCGTAGTAGGAAATCATTACACTATCTAAAATGCTAGGGTGCGCACGACCCGTACGAATCTTAGCAAACGCGACGGCCAGTGCATCCAAGCTCTTATTCATGCGCGTTTCCGCATCTTGCTTAATTTCTTCAATCACAGAGGTGTCCCCTTAGGTATTCGTTGCTGTTAGCTCGATCACCAACATCCAATTAGTTGTTATAAATTTACTCTGGCTTTTCCAAGGCATTTGGTTGGATAAGCGTGCCTTCCGATTCACCGACCATGATATTTGTTAAAGCGCCTGCCTTATTCATATCGAAAACACGCACTGGCATATCATGATCACGGCATAGACAAATTGCAGTTAGGTCCATGACGCCAAGTTTACGATCCAACACTTCATCATAGGTTAAACTATCGAATTTTTGCGCATCTTTATTTTTCATTGGATCGCTATCGTAGACACCATCAACTTTTGTCGCTTTCAACACGACGTCCGCATCGACTTCAATGCCTCGTAAACAAGCAGCCGAATCTGTCGTAAAAAACGGGTTTCCTGTGCCTGCACTGAAGATGACCACGTCACCATCTTTCAACCAACGCACGGCCGTACGCCGATCGTAATGGTCGACCACGCCACTCATCGGAATAGCAGACATAACACGCGTCGAAATATTTGAACGTTCAAGCGCATCCCGCATGGCCAATGCATTCATGACAGTCGCTAGCATCCCCATATGATCACCGGTGACACGATCCATACCCGCAGCACTTAACGCGGCGCCACGAAACAAGTTGCCACCACCAATCACCATACCCACTTGAACACCGATGCCTACTAACTGCCCTACCTCAAGCGCCATGCGGTCTAAAACCTTTGGATCAATGCCAAAGTTTTCCTCACCCATCAAGGCTTCACCACTTAGTTTTAGCAGAACTCGTTTGTATTTCGGCTGGAGATTTACTGGCATCGTTATTGTGTCCCTAATGTGTCAGCGTCGTTGAACGTATACACCCACTAAATGCGGATTTTAAATACAACAATGCCGCAACCAATCAGCGAATGCTATTTGGTTGCGGCACGGCGCAAATTGTAACAAGAAGAGGCTTTAGCTGCTATGCAAAAATTAACTTCTCAACAACTCATTTGGACTCGCCTGTGAACAAGCCCGTTTTTTAATCTTAGCTGTTTAACTGTGCTGCAACTTCCGCAGCGAAATCAGTTTCTTCAACTTCGATACCTTCACCAACTTCTAAACGCACAAAAGAAACAATTTCTGCACCCGCTTCTTTCACGAGTTGACCAACAGTCACTTCTGGGTTCTTAACGAATGGCTGCTCAACCAAGCTATTTTCTTTCAAAAACTTTTTGATACGACCGCCCATCATTTTCTCAACGATCTCCGCCGGCTTACCTTCCATGTCAGGCTGCGCTTTAATGATGGTTTTTTCTTTCTCGAGCTCTTCAGCAGGCATATCTTCAGGGTTAAGGATACGCGGATTGACAGCCGTTGCGTGCATAGCGACATCCTTTGCCAGAGCAACATCGCCGCCGTTTAGCGCCACAATTGATGCGATGCGTGAATTTGAATGAACATAAACGCCCACTACTTCACCTTCAACCTTTGATGCGCGACGCGGTGAAATATTCTCACCAATCTTCTGGACCAATGCTTCACGCTCAGAATCCAACAAACCGGAAACTTCGGTTGAACCTGAAGCAAATGCTTCATCAGCAACTTTATTTGCAAACGCAACAAAATCTTCATTTTTTGCTGCAAAATCTGTTTCCGAGTTTACTTCCACAAGCATGGCTGACGTATTGTCGTCCGCGGCCTTAACCACAACCACACCTTCTGCAGCGGTTCGACCCGCTTTCTTAGCCGCTTTCATACCACTTTTTTTACGCAATTCTTCAATTGCTTTTTCGACGTCACCTTCCACTTCCGCAAGTGCTTTTTTACACTCAAGCATGCCCAAGCCTGTGCGTTCACGCAGCTCTTTTACCATTGAGGCACTAATACCAGCCATCACAATTCCTCACTAAATCGCCCTAAGGGCTAATAAAAAAAGGGACAACGCCCCTTACAATATTGTGCAAACTTAGAGCAAGAGCGCTTATGCGCTCTTGCTTGTTGACGTAAGCTTACTCCGCCGAATCTTCTGCCGCAGCAGGCGCTTCTTCAGCAACTTCTACATACTCGCCACCACCAGCAACTGTTCCTTCAACAACAGAGTCAGCAAATGCTTTCGCGTAGATTTGAATGGCCCGAATCGCATCATCGTTACCAGGAATAACGTAGTCAACGCCGTCTGGATCACTGTTAGTATCTACAATCCCAATGACCGGTATACCTAGCTTGTTTGCTTCTTTTATCGCAATGCGCTCGTGATCAACATCAATAACGAAAAGTGCGTCTGGTAGACCGCCCATGTCCTTGATACCACCAATACTGCGTTCTAACTTGTTCATTTCTCGAACACGCATCAATGCTTCTTTCTTAGTGATCTTGTCAAAAGTACCGTCTTTAGACTGCGACTCAAGCTCTCGGAATCGGCGAATGCTTTGGCGAATTGTTTTGTAATTCGTCAACATACCACCCAACCAGCGATGGTTAACGTAAGGCATACCTGAGCGCTCGGCTTCTTCTTTTACGATTTTGCTTGCTGCACGCTTGGTACCTACGAAGAGGACCTTGTTTTTGCTCTCGGCCAATTTCTTGACCATTGCAAGAGATTCATTCAACGCAGGAACAGTTTGTTCGAGGTTGATGATATGAATTTTGTTTCGGGCTCCAAAGATATATTTGCCCATTTTTGGATTCCAGTAACGAGTCTGGTGACCAAAGTGTACACCTGCTTTTAACAGGTCGCGCATAGAAACTGACGCCATGATATTTCCTTTAATGTGTTTGGGTTAGACCTCCACGCCTCCCATTTATCCACCAGCGGAAAATATCCACCAGCACCCAGATAAACGTGTCGAAACGTGTGCGGATTTAGTTATCGGGAGCATGAAGTCAATATGACGTGAGTCTTCCCGAAAATTAGCGAGCGCTTTATACCATAACAACGATCAAAAAAGAAGTTTTTTAGTGAAATACACATCGACTTGATACTTATAAATTATTTTCTTCAGCGCCACAAAAAGGTAGAATATCGCCGCTTTCACCAGTACTTTTAAATTGAATAGTAGTTTATCGAATCAAAAACTTAAGTATTTAACCCCAACGATAACAGCCAACTCATGAATGTAACGATTAAAACGCCTGAAGAAATCGAAAAAATGCGCATTGCAGGACGTCTTGCCGCGGATGTACTCCAAATGATTGAACCGCATGTTCAAATAGGCGTAAGCACAGAAGAACTAAATACGATATGCCACGACTATATCGTAAATGTGCAAGACGCAATCCCTGCGCCGCTAAACTATAAGGGCTTTCCGAAATCTATTTGCACATCAGTCAATCACGTCATTTGTCACGGCATCCCCACGGACAAAAAGGTCTTAAAGAGTGGTGATATTATTAATATCGATATCACCGTCATTAAAGATGGCTATCATGGCGACACCAGCAAAATGTTTTTTATCGGCAAATCGAGTATTGCTGCCGACCGGTTGGTGCGCATTACGCAAGAATGTATGTATAAGGGTATCCAGCTTGTCAAACCAGGCGCTCGCCTAGGCGATATCGGCGCTGTGATTCAAAAGCATGCAGAAAGTAATTATTACTCTGTCGTACGGGAGTATTGCGGTCATGGCATTGGCGCAGTGTTTCATGAAGAACCGCAAGTCATGCATTATGGAAAAAAAGGCACGGGTATGGCACTGCAAGAAGGCATGATTTTTACAATTGAACCGATGATCAACCAAGGCAAACGCCAGTGTAAACTGTTACCAGACGAATGGACGGTCGTCACAAAAGATCACAAGCTATCAGCGCAGTGGGAACATACCGTGCTTGTCACAAAAGATGGCTTTGAAGTACTAACAATGCGCGATGAAGAAAAAGCGTATTTTGAGGTGGCATGAGCAGCCCACTTATTCATACCGTCATACGAGAGCAATTCCTAACGCAATCTGAAATCAGCATAAGCGTGATGCAGTCACAACTCAAAGATTGCACGTACCCTGCCAAAGAGGCCAAAGAATTTCTTGCGCGCGCCGCCTCGGCATTTGACGCGATTTATATCGCAGGCGGTAATATTCGCGACATTCTTGGCGCAAAAGCATGGTTTATGGACCAACTCCTCGCCGCACTGTGGACACGTTTTGCTATTGATCAAGATACTGCACTGCTGGCTGTTGGTGGATATGGCCGAGGCGAGTTGCATCCCTACTCAGATATAGACTTATTGATACTAGCAAAAGATGAGATTTCGCCTGCTCTCGGCGAAGCGTTATCCGCATTCATTACACTGCTTTGGGATTTGAAGCTTGATATCGGACACAGCGTACGCACGCTAAACGAATGCATCGAATCAGCCAAAGAAGATGTCACCATCGCCACCAACTTATTAGAGACGCGCACAATTACTGGCGACGAGGCGCTTCGCTTGTCGCTCAGCAAACGTGTCTACTCAGATGAGGTTTACCCGTCACGAGATTATTTTATTGCCAAATACAACGAACAATTAGGCCGGCATGCCAAGTACACCGACACAGAATACAATCTTGAACCCAATATTAAATCGTCACCGGGCACGCTCCGTGACATTCAAACTATCGCTTGGGTAACAAAACGCCATTTTGGTTTCAATGCCGTGGATACCCGAAAACGCTATAAGTTTTTAACTGATGACGAATTTAACATGCTACTTCAAGGCGAGACATTTCTTTGGAGCTTGCGCTACGGGCTACAAATGGTGGCAGGGCGAAATGAAAACCGTTTGCTGTTTGATCATCAACGGCGTGTGGCCAGCATTTTAGGCTACGAAGACAACAATGAAGGCTTAGGCGTCGAGCAGATGATGCAGCGCTACTTCCGGACCGTACTTGGCATTGGTGAACTCGCAGATGTGATTTTACAGTACTTCGATGAGTTCTATCTTAATACAAATAAATCGGTACAAATCACGCCGATCAACAGGCGCTTTCAACTCAATAATGGTTACATCGAAACCGTTAACAATGAAGTTTTTGATCGCTCGCCTTACGCCTTAATTGAAATTTTCTCTCTGATGGCAAGCGATCCCGAAATTAAGGGTATTCGGTCGACTACGATCCGTCTGATTCGTGAACATCAATACCTGATTGATGAAAGTTTCCGAAACGATCTGGGCAATACCAGCTTATTCAGAGAAATATTACGCACGCCACATAAGCTACATCGTACGCTCAACAATATGTTGAAGTACAACGTTCTGTCGCGCTATTTACCAGAGTTTGCCTCCATTGTTGGGCAAATGCAGCACGACCTTTTTCACGTTTACACCGTTGATACGCATACCATCAACCTCGTTCGTAATATCGTTAATCTGAGCGACCCACGCGCCATAGAGCGCTTTCCGCTTGCGTCCTCATTGGTTGATGATCTGCCCAAGCTTGAGCTGATTTTCGTTGCTGCCATTTACCACGATATTGCAAAAGGACGAGGTGGTAATCATTCAGAGCTTGGCGCGCAAGATGTCATCAAGTTCTGTCAGCGTCACCATTACAGCGAACGCGATACACAACTTATCAGTTGGCTTGTCGAGCATCACCTACTAATGTCGATGACGGCACAGAAGAAAGATATCGCCGACCCAGATATAGTTTACGAATTCGCTGAGCAGATACCTAGTTTGGTGCACTTAGACTATCTTTACGTGCTGACGGTTTGCGATATCGCTGCCACCAACCCGAAACTTTGGAATAGCTGGCGCTCAAGCTTACTGCAACAGCTGTATATTGAAAGCCGGCGTGCGATACGAAAGGGCATTGAAGACAAGCTTGACCGAGAAGACTGGATCGCCGCGACACAAAAAGAAGTGCGCACGACACTCCTTATGAAAGAATATCCAGCCTCTGCGGTCAACGAGTTACTCGATTCACTCGATGCAGATTATTTTTTACAGGGTTACGTTTCAGATATCGTTTGGCAATGTGAACATATACTTTCCCAGCAAGACCCAACGATACCGGTTATCGCCATTCGGGATAAAAATACTGAGAATGGTCAAGGTTTTTCACAAATCATGATTTACCAAAAGTCTGATGAAGATCTATTTGCCGCAACGGCCGCAATGTTCGAACAACTCAACTTGAACGTTCTAAGCGCACGCATCAGCACGGGTAGTTCAGAATTCAGTGTGAGTACGTTTATAGCGACCGATGCAAATAATCAAGGGTTTGCTGCTGACCAAGCACGTAAGGCTACGATTATTAAAAAATTGGTTGAAGCGTTAGATGACCCCGATGATTACCCAGAAATCATTAACCGTCGCACACCTCGTCAACTAAAAGCCTTTGCGTTTCCGACGGAAGTCACGCTGAGCAATGATACGCTCAATCACCGCACTGTCATGGAAGTCGTCACGCCAGACCGACCCGGTTTATTAGCGCGCATCGGTCATATTTTGTATACCCATGACCTCGTGATGATCAATGCGCGTATCGCTACACTCGGTGAACGCGTCGAAGACGTTTTCTTTATTTCTCAAGAAAACGGACAACCTCTGAGCGATGAGGCCATGTGTACAACACTTCAGCATGACATTTCTACGCAATTAGACGACCTTTCATCACCGCAAGCTCAAGCTTCATAGTTTGCGTTTTCAGGACTAAACCATGAACCCTAATCTGGAAAAACTGCAACCCTACCCTTTTGAAAAGCTCAATGCATTGCTCAGCACGGTGACGCCAAACCCTGAGCTGCGGCCAATCAAACTGTCCATTGGCGAACCTAAGCATCCGGCTTCGGCCGCCATTAAAAAACTGCTTGTTGATGAAATTGACCAGATAGAAATCTATCCGAGCACAAAAGGGGTGTTAGAGCTTCGTCAAACTATCGCTGCTTGGGCAACACAACGTTTTTCGCTAAAGCCCAACAGTCTAGATCCAGAAACGATGGTTATACCCTGCAGCGGAACACGTGAAGGTATCTTTTCTTTCACGCAAGCGGCTATCGATGCAAGCAAAGACCCGTTGGTCGTGAGTCCTAACCCTTTCTATCAAATCTATGAGGGGGCCACTTATCTGGCCGGTGCACAATTATTACTATTACCGGCGCTTGAACAAAATGGATTTGTGCCAGACTTTACACAACTCGACGCCAATTCGTTAGAACGTTGCCAAATCCTATTTCTATGCTCGCCAGGCAACCCAACAGGCGCCGTGGTGTCAAAAGAAACGCTAGTCGAACTTATAGAGCTAGCCGACAAGTACGATTTCATTTTAGCCTCCGATGAGTGTTACTCAGAAATCTATACGGACGAGCAAAACCCGCCTCTCGGCCTACTACAGGTTTGTGCCGAGATTGGTCGAGACGACTATAAACGCTGCGTCGTTTTTCACTCGCTGTCAAAACGCTCCAACTTACCAGGCATGCGTTCCGGCTTCGTTGCCGGTGACGCCGCACTAATGACCGAATACTTAAAATACAGAACCTATCATGGCTGTGCGTTACCGATTCATCATCAACGCGCAAGCATCGCCGCTTGGCAAGACGAAGCGCATGTCAAAGCCAACCGAGAGGCGTATCGCGAGAAGTTTAAAGCCGTATTAGAGATACTTAAACCAGTGATTAACGTGACACAAACTGACGCGAGCTTTTATCTTTGGCCGAAGACACCTATTGATGATGTCGTTTTTTGCAAGCGCTTATTCGAGGAGCAAAACGTCACGGTGGTGCCTGGCTCATATTTATCTCGCACGGTTGATGGTCTAAACCCAGGAAGCCAACGCGTTCGCATGGCTTTGGTCGCACCGCTCGAAGAGTGCATTGAAGCAGCGCAACGCATTCGTAAATTTTTAGAAGGTTTATAAAGGTAGTTTAATTGATGAGCAACGATGTCAACATTTACGGAATCAAAGCCTGCGACACCATGAAAAAAGCGATGGCTTGGCTTAGTGACCAAGGCATAAACTATACCTTTCATGACTATAAAAAAGTGGGCGCGGAACGATCTAAAATTGAGGATTGGTTAAAACAAGCGGCATGGGATGCGTTAATTAACAAGCGCGGTACGACTTGGCGAAAACTCGATGACGCTGACAAGCAAAATGTTGATAATGAACAAGCCTTGCGTTTAATGCTCGAAAACACATCGCTCATAAAACGTCCCCTGCTTGAAGTAGGCGGCAAGATATACCTTGGGTTTAAGCCCGAGCTGTATCAAAATATTTTCGCACGTTAAATTTTATAATTTCATTAATGTAGTCAAGACAGGTAAAGACATGACGGTAGCAATCGGCCTCGGCGTAGGCAGCAAAAATAATCAAGGTGAATGGCTTGAAGCACTGTTTACTCAGCCACTCTACCAACCTTCGAGTGCTCTGGTTGAACAGGTTCAAGCTGCCTTATCTCTTGACGCAGGTAACCAAACGTTAGAACTGACTGACGAAGCGCTAACAACATTGGTCGAAGGTGATTTGCTTGACATTAGCGAGCTCGCTAAACAATTGAAAGGCTCATCAGCGCCCATTGTTTTGGTCATTATAGAAGAGGATCTTACCGCCAGCTCAACGCCTGAAGTTTATTTAAAACTGCATTTACTGTCGCATCGTTTGGTCAAGCCGCACGGTATCAACCTAGACGGCATTTTCGGCTTGCTGCCAAATGTCGCTTGGACAAATCAAGGTGCAATTGACCTAAGCGAATTACCAAAACGACAGCTAGAAGCACGTTTAAGCGGTAAATTAATCGAGGTAAAATCCGTTGATAAATTTCCGCAAATGACCGATTACGTTGTGCCGTCGGGGGTTCGTATTGCTGATACCGCACGCGTGCGTTTGGGCGCCTACATTGGCGAAGGCACGACCATTATGCATGAAGGGTTTGTTAATTTTAACGCTGGCACTGAGGGTACTTCAATGATTGAAGGTCGAATCTCTGCGGGCGTCATGGTTGGCAAAGGCTCTGACCTTGGAGGCGGCTGCTCAACGATGGGCACTCTCTCGGGCGGTGGCAATATCATTATCAAAGTAGGTGATAACAGTCTAATTGGTGCCAACGCCGGTATCGGTATCCCGCTTGGGGATCGCTGCATCGTTGAGTCGGGTCTATATATCACCGCAGGCACTAAAATACGTATGCTAGATAACACCGGCGCTGAGGTCGAAAAGCTGAAAGCGCGCGACCTGGCTGGACAGCCAGATCTTCTATTTCGTCGCAATTCTGAAAATGGATGCGTAGAATGCCTCACAAATAAATCAGCCATCGAACTGAATGAAGCCTTGCATGCGAATAACTAAGATCTATCAGTCTTAACCATGCATTTGCATTAACGAGGGGCCATTGTTTCGCTGCATACGTGGCACTTCGTGTTTGGTTTATTTTTACCTTGGTTTGATTACTACTCTATTTGTCATTTTGGAATGTTATGTCTCAACAAAATACGGCAACCATTAAACTTGCCCAAGCCCTGATTCAACAACCTTCGGTCACCCCTGAAGACGCTGAATGCCAAGATATGATGCGAGCACATTTAACGCCTCTCGGCTTTAACTGTGAAACAATGGTGTTTGAAGACGTCACAAACCTATGGGCAAGAAAAGGCAGCGAAGGCCCATTGATTTGTTTTGCGGGTCACACCGACGTCGTTCCCACTGGGCCCGAAGATCAATGGCGATACCCGCCCTTTGCCGCTGAGCTTGCGGACGGCTTTTTACACGGCCGCGGCGCCGCGGATATGAAAGGTAGTTTGGCTGCGTTTATCACCGCATGTGAGCGTTTCACTAAAGAGCACCCGAACCATAGCGGCTCGATTGCCTATCTGATAACAAGCGATGAAGAAGGTCCGGCAAAGCATGGTACGGTCAAAGTGATTGAAGCACTTGAGGCGCGTAACGAAAAAATAGATTGGTGTTTGGTGGGTGAGCCTTCGAGCACAGAGCAGCTAGGTGACGTAATTAAAAACGGCCGTCGAGGATCATTAAACGCAAAACTAAACATTCTTGGCAAACAAGGCCATGTTGCGTACCCTCACCTAGCCGACAACCCCATTCATACGGCTAGTCTTGCGCTGGCTGAGCTGACAACGATTGAATGGGATCAAGGCAACGAATTTTTTCCCGCCACCTCCTTCCAAATTACGAATTTTAACTGTGGAACGGGGGCAACAAATGTTATTCCCGGACAGGGGGAAGTACTTTTTAATTTTCGCTTCTGTACGGAAGTCACCGCCGAACAACTTATGAATAAAACGGAAGCGATTCTGCAAAAACATAATCTGCACTATGAAATTGAGTGGAATCTCAGCGGGCAGCCGTTTTTAACGGAAGCTGGGCCCTTAGTCGATGCGGCGGTTGCCGCCATTAAAAAGACCAAGGGTATCGACACAAATCTATCAACTAGCGGCGGCACGTCAGATGGCCGGTTTATTGCTCCCACCGGTGCACAGGTGCTTGAACTCGGCCCTTTAAATGCGACGATTCATCAGATAGACGAGCACGTGTCGATCCAGGATCTAAATGACCTCAGTGATATTTACGAAGGTATTCTGGTGAAGCTGCTTGCTAACTAAAGCAAGCAGCTTCACTATGCAAAGCCAAAACCTTTAGCACATGCTTGTACTTAGCCCGTATCTGAGCTGTCCGGTTTGTCAGGAAACGCTAAGGTTAACTGATGACCGGCGATCACTGACCTGCCAAAATAATCATCGCTTTGATCGCGCCAAACAGGGCTACTTCAACTTATTACTTAATCAACATAAAAAAAGTAAACAACCCGGTGATAGCCTAGAGATGGTTCAGGCCCGCACTGCATTCTTAAACCTAGGTCACTATGAACCTATTTTAAGTGCCTTGAAAACACGGTTAGCTTCACATTTACGTTCAACAAGTCTAGGCGCTTCAAGAACACTCAACTATTGCGATGTCGCTTGCGGTGAAGGGTATTACACACATGCGATTAGTCATTTTTTAGCCGAGTATGTCGAGTCAATTCATACCACGGGGCTAGATATTTCAACCCCTGCACTCAAAGCAGCCAGCCGGCAATACAAACAGGCCACATGGTTAGTAGGTAATGCATTTAAGCTTCCTTTAGCCCAGGCCTCGCAAGATCTATGCACGTTTATGTTTTGTCGACTGAGTATTGATGAAGTCGCACGCGTACTAAAACCTAATGGAATTTTTGTATTTGTAGAAACCGGTAATAAGCATTTGAAAGCTTTGCGTGAAGCACTTTACACTGAGCTAAAAGACAAGCGCGCGGCGTCTGAAACTACGATTACCTCGGCCTATTTTGATTTAATTGACCGCCAACAAGTGCAGGGAGATTTCACCCTAGATAACAGCGTAGACATCGAAAATCTCATCTCTATGACTCCCCATGTATGGCGGAGTAAAAAGCAAAATAAACGCGTCCTCATTGAGCGAGCTTGCTTAACACTCAGTTATGATGTGACACTGCATATATTGATGCGAAATAACACACCCTACACAGTAAATTAAAATGAATACGGCAGACCACCATCAACGCCTGAAGAGACAATTTGGCTGGTACCTTATAAGCGCCATTGCACTGCTCTGTAGTTTATCCGCCCTCACCTATGCTGAGTTCTATATGGCGCCATCTCAAGAACAAGAGTTGCTTGGGCTGGTCGCTATCATAATTGGTACCATAGCGGGTGTTATTTGTGCGCTCGCTTACCTCAGTATGATTTGGCAACGCCTGCGCAAATTTTTTAAAAATGAACGAATGTGAAGACGATGCAACCAGACATTGAAATCTATATCAAGCATATTGAAGCAACAAAGCTGGCAGAGTGCTTGCGCCAATTGTTTAACCACACGGAACTTGAAAAACTAACGCAAACTAATTTTGATGCGGGACGTGCCTGCACTGTTTTCGTTGAAACAGAAGCTAATCGTATTGAGGTATTTATTAATCCGCACGCTGCCGGCAAACTCTACTGCAGTGTATGGTTTCGTAGCGCGCATACCGGCTGGGAAAATGATCTCGCCTGTGCAGAGGCATTTTTTAAATGCTTGGATCACGAAATTCGCTGCTCAAGCACAACCTGGACAGAAAGCGAAGTAGAGGGTGCAGAAAAATGGTGGGTCTTAACAAAGGATGAAAAAAAACTCGTGCCATGGCGTTAGCCATTGTCATAGCGGGGGGGTGAATAGGTAAAGCGCCTTTGGGTTTGAAGGTTTAGTTTGACGTTAATTGTGAGAGAGCCACTACTTCATCGAAGATGAAGGCAAACGCAAGCGGAAAAGTAAGAGCAGCGAATCAAATTTGAACGCTCTCATCAACTTGGCAAGTTTATACTGAGCTCTTGGATCGTAACATTAAAAGCAAGCTTGCCTAACAACGAACCATAGGCAAGCTAGAGGGGGCTCAGTGTCAACAGACACCGAGTGCAGCGCTATCGAACAACCGACACGTTATCCGCTTGAAGGCCTTTATCGCCTTTGGAAATATCAAAGCGTACACTTTGACCTTGGCGTAAGCTTCTGCGCCCTTTACCTTGGATAGAACGAAAGTGTACAAAGATATCCTCGCCAGATTCGGTCGTGATAAAACCAAAACCTTTATTGACGTTAAACCACTTTACAGTCCCTAAATCGTCACCTAATGGACCGTTATCATCCTCTTCTTCACCATCAAAAGACGCATCGCTGCCTTCAAATAATGAAGGAATAATACCCGCCACCAAGAATAAAATGACCGCTACTACGTAAAAAATGGTACCCGATTCCGCACTCAAAAACGCGCTTGTATCTAATCCTCCTGGTAATCCTGCTACTGCCGCCACTATGGCAAGTAAAACATACGGAAGAGGAAGCGCAACGATGGCACTAATTAAAATTTTCTTACTCATGAAATATCTCTTTATATTTTGTTATTTACGGGTCCTCACGCCCTGTCTCTATGGGCTTTAGGTGAGAACCGATTACTAATGAAATGTACTAACTAAATCAACTAACGGCGGCATGATAACAGAAAAAATAGCATAAGGTATCACTGTGGTGACTTTCTCGATGACCGTACCCTAACTGCGCCCATAGGTGTCATCAAAACGCACAATATCGTCCTCACCCAAATAACTACCGCTTTGTACTTCGATCATCTCTAACGGGAGTACCCCGGGGTTCTCCAAACGATGCGTCATACCAATCGGGATGTACGTCGATTCGTTTTCTGAGAGCATGCGCTCTTTATCACCAATCGTCACCAATGCCGTTCCTGAAACAACAATCCAGTGCTCTGCGCGATGATGATGCATCTGCAAGGATAGTTTAGCGCCGGGCTTCACAGTAATACGCTTAACTTGGAAGCGCTCTCCCATATCAATTGAGTCGTAACACCCCCAAGGTCGCGCTACTTCACGATGAAAATGTGCCTCGGAACGGTCTTGCTTCTCCAACTGCTTAACAATCTGCTTTACCTCTTGCACTTTGTCTTTTCGGCTAACCATCACAGCATCAGGCGTATCCACAACCACAAGATCTTCCACACCCAGGGCTGCAATCATTTTATGATCACTGAATAACAGATTATTACTCGCGTCATGCACAAACACATCTCCTCGACACACGTTGCCCTGCGCATCGTGCTCACTCTCTTCCCATAGTGAGGACCAAGAACCAACATCACTCCAACCGGCATCTAAACCAATCATGGCGGCATTATCTGTTTTTTCCATCACGGCATAGTCGATAGAATCATCTGGGCAGGCTTTAAATGCCTCAACATCTAGGCGCGTAAAATCTAAGTCAGCCTGCTTGCCTGCATAGGCTTTTTCTACAGCACCTAAAATCGCTGGCTGGTGTCGTTTTAATTCGGCAAGATAGCTTGATGCTTTAAACAAGAACATCCCGCTATTCCAAAAGTAATCGCCTGATGCCAAGTAAGCCTTGGCCGTCTCTAAATCTGGTTTTTCTACAAAAGTCTCAACGGGTGCAAGCTGCTCTGTGCTCGCTTTTGCTTTGATGTAACCGTAACCCGTTTCGGGGCCTCGTGGCACAATACCAAACGTCACTAACTTGCCCGCTTGTGCTGCAGTCGAAGCTTTGACCACGGCTTTACGGAACGTTTCATCGTCACGTATTACATGATCTGCTGCAAGCACTAACAACAATGGATCATCGCCTTTTTCAATAGCATCCAAAGCAGCCAAAGCAACGGCCGGTGCCGTATTGCGGCCCACTGGCTCGAGTATGATCGCTTGGCTAGTTATGGAGGTTTCACGTAACTGTTCGGCCACAATAAAACGATGTTCATCGTTACATACAATAATCGGTAGACCGACTGAAAATTCATTACCCTGAAGTCGCGACAACGTATCTTGAAACATGGTCGTCGAATTGACAAGAGAGAGAAACTGCTTGGGGAACATCTTGCGCGAAAGCGGCCACAAGCGGGTGCCACTGCCACCCGCCATTACTACCGGAACTATTTTTGTCATAAAGCTTGTCTTAATACTTATGCTTATTAAAGTTTTGTATCGCCTGAAATAGATACGACAAGCTAAAAGTGTGGCAAGGCTTTATGACATTCGCAAGAATTATTCTTATTAAGTCTGCAGAGGCATACGACTTAAGCTTAAAGCAAACGCGCGAGTAAGGTAATCACCATACTTAGTAGCGCCAGAAGACTGCCAGCAAATAGGGGCATTCTCAACGGTATATAGTTACTAGTAATGTGAACAATCGTATGGCCAAAACGTAAGCTAACAAAAGCAACGGCAAACCAATACATTAATCCGCCGGATTGCCCCGACAACATAGCTGATAAACAGACCACATAGAACAGAACTGGCGTCTGAAAATTGTTATTGATGTTATTATTAACCTGCACGACCTCGCTCGGCCATTGTTTGTCATCCAATGCGGTTTTTTGCAAGTCGACACGGCCTTCCTTAATTGCCTTTGCTTTGCGTGTCACAAGGACAATATAGAGGCTCAGTATCAAAAATACATGGGCAAGCATGACAAAAATCAAACTTGGATCTGTGATTAGCGACATAAAATTTCGTTACCTTAATAATAAATGGTCAATTTACAGGAGCCCTAGTTTATTGCGCATAGGTTTTAACGCAAGCCTGATTCGCTAATTCTTCAATCTCCGCATTGCTATAACCCAAACTTTGCATGACCTCTTGAGTATGCCGGCCCAATTCAGCACCCATCGTCACCTGAGTAGCGGGAAATGGTAGCGCTGATTTGAGCTGTTTGACACTATTACCGTGCTCATCAAGCGCTTGCACGACCATCCCACGCTCGACAAAATGCGGATGTTGTGCGGCCTCATTAAAGTCGAGTACCGGCTCAACGCACACATCAATCGCAGCAAAAGCCTCCACCCAATAAGTGCGGCTCTGTGCAGAAATTTTATCCTGAATCGCTTTCTTTAGCTTTTCTTGTGAGGCCGGACGTACATCAGCAATTAGGTTCATACAGTCCTGCAAACCTAGCAAACTGAGTAAGCCTGCTGCAAAGTTTGGCTCTAAGCTCCCAATCGACAAATACTTATCATCTGCAGTTTGATAATAACCATAGAACAAGCCACCGTTTAACATTTCGGTGCCTAAGCCCGGCGGCTTCGCGTCAGCCAATGCCGCCGCACCAAACATGGTATTGAGCGACAACGCCGCATCAGACATGCTGATATCTAAATGCTGCCCCTCACCGCTTGTGGTACGCTGAATATAGGCCGCTAATATCGCCATCACTGCATGATGAGACCCTCCCGCTATATCCGCAATTTGCGTCGCCGATAACATCGGGCCGGATTCTTTCGTCCCCGAATAACTGGCCAAACCTGATAAGGCTAAATAATTGATGTCATGCCCGGCACGATCTTTTAGTGGGCCAGTTTGCCCATAACCCGTAATCGAACAGTAGATCACCGATGGATTAATGGCCTTGACCTCTGAATACCCAAGCCCCAGGCGTGACATAACCCCTGGCCTAAATTGTTCTACAACAATGTCATACTCACTCAGCAATTTTTTTATAATGTCTTTTGCTTGTGGCTTTTTTAAGTCTAAAGCTAGCGATTTTTTATTGCGGTTAATGGTTGCGTGCGCGGCGGACACTTTACCCACCATCGGTGGCATCATTTTAAGAAGATCGGGACGCGTCGGCGATTCAATTCGTAACACCTCGGCGCCCATATCTGAAAGTAGCTGGGTGGCATATGGCCCCGGCAGCAAAGTTGAAAAATCGAGTATTTTTAATCCGTTAAGGGGCAGGCTCATTAGCACTCCTTTTTTTTATGGTGGCGCATTATTAATGTCAGTAATAAAGGCGTTATCGAGAGTGAAGTAAGTAAAGCAGAGGCGGTAAGCTTTGCGAAACACCCGCAAGGCTTACCGAACAAACTAACCGGCTTTACACAATAGAGCGGCCGATAATTAATTTCATGATCTCATTCGTACCTGCATAAATTTTTTGTACCCGTGCATCGGCATAAGCCCGCGCAACTGGATACTCCAACATATACCCGTAGCCACCATGCAATTGCAGACATTCATCAATAACGTCGCATTGGATGTCCGTTGATAGCAGTTTCAACTTAGCAGCCGTCACAACATCTAACTTGTTGTCTAAGTGTAATTCCAAGCATTTATCAATGAACACACGCGCCATGGTTAGCGTTGCTGACATCTCGGCCAGCTTGAATTGGGTATTTTGGAAGGATGAAATAGCCCGACCAAATGCCTTACGCTCTTTCACATAGTCGATCGTTTGTTGCAAAATAGATTCCGCATTGGCAAGTGCGTTTAAACCAACCGACAAACGCTCCTGAGGCAGCTCCTTCATCAGGTAAATAAAGCCCATGCCCTCTGCGCCAAGCAAATTTTCTTTTGGCACCTTCACATCTTGGAAGAAAAGTTCAGACGTATCCTGCGCTTTCATCCCAATTTTCTCTAAGTTCTGGCCTTTATCAAAACCTTCAAAACCCGCTTCAACCAAAAGCAAGCTTGTGCCCTTCGCACCAGCCGCTGGGTCGGTTTTGGCTACAACAATAACTAAGTCAGCCATTTGACCATTGGTAATAAACGTTTTCGAACCATTAAGGATATAATGATCGCCGTCCAACACCGCTGTTGTCTTCACACCCTGCAGATCCGAGCCTGTTCCTGGCTCAGTCATAGCGATTGCCGTTACGATATCCCCATTAATGCAGCCCGGCATATACTTCTGCTTCTGTTCGTCCGTGCCATAGTTCAGTAAATAAGGCACCGAGATATCTGAGTGAAGACCGAAGCCAATTCCGCTCAAGCCGAGATTTGCGACTTCTTCATCAACGATGGCGTTATAACGAAAATCAGCGTCTACGCCGCCGTATTCTTCTGGCATGGTTGGGCAAAGAAAGCCCATTTGCCCAGCCTTTCGCCAAAGCTCTCGAGAAACCTGACCATCTTTTTCCCATTGCGCATGATAGGGTACCGCTTCTTCTTGCAAAAACTTCTTAAAGCTATCGCGAAACATTTCATGCTCTGACTCAAACACTGTACGCTTTATCATTTCTAACTCCTGTCGGGCGAGACACCTCGCCCGCTTTCATTAATGGTTTATGTTTTAGTTTGTGTGCTTATAGATAAGCTGATTAATCTTTAAATGTCGTCCCTTCAGCCGCCATCGTTTTGAGCAGTTCTGGCACAGCAAAGCGTTCACCATATTGCTCATGCAATTCTTCAGCACGGTGAATAAACTGTTTAAGCCCTACTTGGTTGATAAATTGCAAAATGCCTCCAGTCCATACCGGATAACCAATCCCCATGATCGAACCAATATTGGCATCACGGACACTCGTGAGTACTTTTTCTTCTAAACAACGAGCGGTTTCAATGGCTTGTATATAGAGAAGTCTGTCTTTCAAATCCTGTAATGCAAAGTCAGCATCGCCACCAAACTTACCCGACAATCCTGTCCATAAGTTTTTACCCCCTGCCTTGGGATACTCATAAAAGCCGGCGCCAGCAAGTTTGCCTGCGCGGTTATCTTCCAGCATCTGATCTACTACTTTCTCAGCCGGATGATGTTGATAAGGCTTACCTTCGTCCTGCAAGTCTTTGATGGTCTGATTCCGAATCTTTTCCATCAACGTCATACTTACCTCATCCGTCACTGCCAACGGCCCGACGGGAAAGCCTGCCAGAAATGCAGCATTTTCTACCGCGGCCGGTGCAACACCCTCTCCGACCATAGCAATGCCTTCATTGGCGAACGTCCCAAATACGCGCGAGGTATAAAAACCACGGCTATCATTAACAACGATCGGCGTCTTAGCGATTTGTTGCACAAAATCATAAGCACGCGCCAAGGTTTCGTCTGAGGTTTGTTCACCACAAATAATCTCTACCAAGGGCATTTTGTCGACTGGCGAAAAGAAATGCAGACCTATAAAATTGGCTGGCCGCGCGGAGCTTTCCGCTAAACCGGTGATAGGCAAGGTTGAGGTGTTCGATGCGAATACGGCAGATGCATCAAGCTGCGCTTCCGCTTCTTGCGTTACTTTTGCTTTCAACCCGCGCTCTTCGAACACCGCTTCAATAACAATGTCACAACCCGCCAAATCTGAGGCCTGCGTGGTCGGCGTAATCAAGGCTAGAATTTGATCGCGTCTTTCTGCGCTCATACGCCCTTTCTTCACTTTTTTATTGAGTATATTCTCGGAATACGCCTTGCCTTTATCGGCACTTTCTTGCGACACATCCTTAAGAACAACTTCAACGCCTCGTGAAGCCGATGAATACGCTATACCCGCGCCCATCATCCCTGCACCGAGCACGCCCACTTTGGTAAATTTAGCGGCCGCAATGCCTTCCGGTCGCGCTGCGCCTGCTTTAATTTCGTTAAGCTGATACCAGAAAGTACCAATCATATTTTTGGATACTTGCCCACAAACCAATTCAACAAAGTAACGTGTTTCGATACGCATTGCCGAATCAATATCGACTTGCAAACTCTCCACCATCACCGACAAAATTGACTCCGGCGCGGGCATTGTCCCTTTCGTTTTCGCGCGCATCATGGCCGGTGCTATGGGCAACATTTTAGCGAGCGCAGGATTAGTTGGCTTACCGCCGGGCACTTTATACCCTTTTACATCATAAGGTTGCTGCGCTTTTGGATTCGCTTTAATGAACGTGATCGCTGCATCAAGTAACTGTTCTGCGGTTTCCACCACATCATCAATTAAACCTAGTTCTTTGCCTTTTTCTGGCTTGAATTGTTTGCCTTCGGTCAAGTAAGGCAAGGCCGCTTGCAGACCAAGCAATCGAGACATGCGCACCACGCCCCCGCCACCGGGCAACAAGCCAAGCGTCACTTCAGGAAGACCCAGCGTCACGCCTTTTTCAAGGGCAATACGATGATGGCAGGCAAGGGCTAATTCCCAGCCACCACCCAACGCAGCACCGTTAATACAAGCAACTACTGGCTTGCCGCAGGTTTCTAAATAACGCATGGACGCTTTAATTTTGGTGACCATGTCATGCAATGCTTGCGCATTTTCCTTCGTCGTTGCGTACAACGAATCAAGGTCTCCGCCAGCAAAAAAGGTTTTCTTGGTAGAACGAAAAATCACGCCGGCAAAATCATCCATCGCCTGAATATCGTTGACCGCTGCGGCCAGATCATCAGTGAACGTTTGATCCATCACATTGGCGCTGGCGTTTGGACGATCTAAGACCAAGTGAATAATATTATCTTGATCTTTTTCTAATAAGACTGAACTCATGTAAGACTCCTAGCTGTCCTTAAACTCTTTCAATAATGGTGGCGATACCCATACCGCCGCCGACGCATAAGGTCGCTAGACCTGTCTTTAAATCGCGGGCTTCGAGCTCATCCAACAACGTACCTATAATCATGGCCCCGGTCGCGCCCAATGGATGCCCCATGGCAATCGAGCCGCCATTCACATTGACTTTGTCGGCATCAACGCCCATCTCATCCATAAAGCGCATGACGACCGATGCAAACGCCTCGTTCACTTCAAAAAGATCAATATCCGATACGTCCATGCCTGCCACTTTTAAGGCTTTACGCGCCGAGGGCGCGGGCCCCGTAAGCATGATAGTCGGATCAGTACCAACCACAGCGGTAGCGACAACGCGCGCTCGTGGCTTCATACCAAACTGTTTACCCGCGGCTTCACTACCGATTAGGACCGCTGCCGCACCATCAACAATACCTGACGAATTGCCAGGAGAATGAATATGTTTAATTGTTTCAACCTGCGGATAACGCTCTTTAGCAACGCCGTCAAAACCCATGTCGCCCATCATCTGGAACGATGCTTTTAAACTTCCGAGTGTCTCAAGACTGCTATCAGGACGAACCAATTCATCTTGCTCTAGAATAGTAATGCCGTTGCGATCAACAACCGGAATCACTGATTTACTAAACGCGCCTCGCTCCCAAGCATCCGCCGCTTTATGATGCGAATTCATTGCAAACGTATCGACATCTTCGCGGGAGTAGCCGCCTAAGGTAGCAATTAAATCCGCACCGATACCCTGCGGCATAAAACCCGTATCGAAGTTCGTTTCCGGGTCCATCGCCCAGGCGCCACCGTCGCTGCCCATGGGAATTCGCGACATCGATTCGACACCTCCAGCGACCACGAGATTTTCCCAGCCTGAGCGCACTTTCATCGCGGCTGTGTTCACTGCTTCTAGACCTGATGCACAAAAGCGGTTTAACACTACACCCGCTACATCATCATCCCAACCCGCTGCCAGTGCGGCGGTCTTTGCTATATCCGCTCCCTGGTCACCCACGGCGGTCACACAGCCCATTACAATGTCATCAACTGCTTCTGACTCAAAGCCATTGCGCTCTTCGAGCGAATGCAGAAGTTGTGAAAGAAGGGAAACCGGCTTTACTTCGTGTAGCGCACCAGACGCTTTACCTCGACCCCGAGGTGTTCGGATAGCATCAAAGATGTATGCTTCGTTTGTCATAGTTTTGTCCTGTGTATGTGACGAACCGTCGTCTAATATAGCGCAGGCGTCATTAGGCTCAATGACCTCGATTAACAAGTACATTGACAATTTATTGCAGATCAGCAGATAGGTTTATTGTTAACTAAAATGTAATGGCTAGAATGCCAAAACGAGGGGTGGCTGTGATTATTACTGAGGGTTAGTATCGGCGTGTAAGAAAACGTTTAGCTACTTTGCTCTCTAAACCCACTCGGGGTGTGGCCTGTCCATTTTTTAAAGGCCCGGATAAAGGCGGCAGACTCAGAGAAGCCAAGCTGCTCGGCTAGGTCTTGCACACTAACATCACTGTGTTTCAAACTGCTCACCGCCACATCGCGGCGTATACTGTCTTTTATTTCCTGAAAACTATGGCCCTCATCTTTTAGGCGTCTGCGCAGCGTGTGGGTCGTGGTTTTTAAGGCCTCAGCAATATCATCAAAACTAAGTGGTGACAACGGAGACTCCTCGCCACCCTGATGCATTAATAATCTTTTTATCTGAGCGGTGACACTATTATCATCGCGAAACTGCGTTAATAGTGATTGGGGTGCGTCAGTTAGAAAAGACGCCAAGGTGTCCGGCGTTTGACGCAGTGGTTGGGCGAGCTGCTTACTATCGAATGCGAACATATTACGTGACTGCGAAAACTCTATCCTGCATGGGAACATCAACTCAAATTCGTCACCAAAATCAGGCTTTGGAAAATTAAACTGCACGCGCTCCATCAGCATAGGCTGATCTATTAACCAGCAAGATAAGCGCACCCAAATCACGAATAGCGACGTGATAAAAAATACACTATCGAGGTCGTTTGGGTTATGCCAATCAAAAATGAGTCGCGCCTCACTGCCACGCTCTTCGAGCTCGATCTCTAAATCATCGGTTATCAGCTTAATATAGCGAGCGCTGCGGATAAGGGATCGTCGCAAATTGCCCGCTGAAATAATCGAATGGCACATCATTGCGAAGGTGCCAATCTTTAACTGACGCGCTGCAAACCCGCCGCTTTCATCATCCATCAAGCGCCATAGCGTAATTAAGAAGAGACTGAATTCGTCGAGGGGAACACGCACCTGGTCACTTTGCTCATCAAAAAAAGCTAACCAGTGCGATAAGCCCGCATCTTTGGCAACACTCTCCACATCAACATTCTTTGCTTTTGCGGCCGAAAGCAATGAATGTACGAGCGGAAATGGCACTGAATGCTGACGTTTCACCGCTTATTCTCCGTCGCCTCTGCCTGTGCATCTGTGTTTTCCGAAACGCCGAACAGTTTTTTAATATCTTCAATCACCAAGTAGTTAACCGGCACCAACAAAAGCGTAATCGCGGTGGCAAATAAAATCCCAAAGCCCAACGATACCGCCATAGGTATTAAAAATTGAGCTTGCGTCGACTTTTCAAATAACAGCGGCATAAGCCCCAGAAAAGTGGTTAATGACGTTAAGATAACCGGCCTAAAACGCGCGGAGGCGGCAACCGAGACGGTTTCCAGTAACGCCCCGCCACGTGCTCGACGCTTATTTATAAAATCAACGAGAACTAGGCTGTCGTTGACCACAATCCCAATAAGCGCCAACATGCCCAACAAACTTATGAGCGTGAGGTCCATACCCATGAGCCAATGCCCACCGATCGCACCGATTGCACCAAAAGGAATAACTGTCATCACAATAAACGGCTGAAGATACGATTTAAACGGAATCGCCAATAAGCTATATATCACGAAAGCCACAAAGATAAGGCCATACCCGAGGCTACCAAAGGATTGGCGTTGTTCTTTTGCCTCGCCTTCCATGGTGTAACTTAAGCGCGGGAATTGCGCAATATTTTGGTCAATAAACTCGCGAATCTCACGCTGTAAGACCAACATATTGGTGTTTTCTTTATCGATATCGGCGCGAACACTAATGGTTCGGTAACGGTCTATCCGATAAATAGAGTTTGGACTTAATTCTGGGTTAAAACTGACCAACTGAGAAAGCGGTACCTTCGTGCCCTCGGCTGTTGTAACAAGAAACTGCTCGAGCGACCGGATTGACTGTCTATCTGACATAGGATAACGCAGCATCACTTTCACATCGTCACGACCACGCTGGATACGCTGCACTTCTAAACCATAGAAAGCCTCGCGCACCTGTCGCAAGATTTGCGCCCGACTTAACCCTAGCGCATACGCCTCGCGTCTTAGTTCAAGTTGTAAAGCTTCTTTACCATCAGAATAACTGTCTTCAATATCAAAAATAGTTGGGTATTCTGCGAGTTTTTGTTTGGTTAATTCAACAATACGCGCCAGCTGCTCAAAATCCTGCCCTCGAAACTGAATATCGATGGGATCGCTCACTCGGCCAATCTCTGCACGGTAGGTTAACGACTCGGCCCCCGGAATTTGTCCGACACCGCGGCGCCATTCGTTTACTAACTCACGACTTGTTAAGGTCGAAACGCGATCTTCAGGCGGCGTAATATCAAAGATAACACGGCCATAATGCGAGGCATTCGATCGACCTGACGACCCACTCGTTGCCAAAATATTCTGAATAATCGGTTGGCCCGAGCCCTCGTCTACATACTTTTCTTGCAAGCCTTGCGCGACACTCAAGATATGCTGAATATGACGATCTGTATCTGAAAATGGTGTACCAACAGGCATCGATAGCACCGCGCGAGCCACTTCACTTTGCACCTTAGGGAAAAAGATAAACTTCATCCAGCCACTTGAAAGCAGCACCCAAATCACCACTAACAACGAGATGAAAAACGTTAGGAATGCATAACGGTATTGCAGCACGTATCCCAACGCAGGTCGGTAGTAATGCAGCACCATATTTTCGAAACTGTCCGCAAACCGTTCTTGCCAAACCTCAATACGCGAACGTTCATGGTCGTCTTTGAGATGATTAAGTTTTAAATGTTTTAAATGCGCCGGCAGTACCAACTTAGATTCGATTAACGAAAACAGAAGAATTGGAATAACCACAACCGGAATAGCCGCGAATAACTGACCGCGCACCCCTTCTATAAAGGCGATCGGTAAAAATGCAGCAACCGTCGTTAAAATACCGAATGTCACCGGCACGGCAACTTCCTTGGTGCCGTTGATTACTGCTTCTACGCCATTGTCAGATCTTCTCAGATGGGAATAGATGTTTTCGCCGGTAACGATGGCATCGTCGACCACGATCCCTAGGATGACAATAAAACCGAATAAACTAATAATATTAATCGTTGCGCCAAAAAATGGCATAAAGATCAGCGCGCCCATAAACGAGACAGGAATGCCAATCACCACCCAAAATGCAATGGCGGGGCGTAAAAATAAGGTGAGCAACAGCATCACCAAAATACCACCTTGAATCGCATTATTGGTGAGGGTTTGTAGGCGTTTCTTAACAATTTTTGACCAATCGCGCCATGGCGTTAAGGACAAGCCTTGCGGTAGTTTGTCTTTTGTCTCTTCAAGATAAGCTCTCACTTTATCTGAGACCTCTATCGCGCTCTGATCTCCCACCCGGTAAATCTCAACGAGCGCCACCCGCTCACCGTTAAAACGCGACAAGGTTTGTGACTCGACAAAACCATCTTTAATACGGGCGATATCTTTAAGTTTCAGCAAGCGCCCATCTGTTGTACTTTCTATAATAATATCGCCGAAGTCACTGGTACTATAGGCTTGGCCCATGGCTCGAATTAAGAGATCACCACCTCGACGTTTTAACGTGCCCGCCGAGACATCGAGGGAGCTCTGCTGGATACGCTCGGCTATTTGGGCAAGGCTAAGCCCGTATCGCTGTAGCGTCGACTCAGACACCTCTATCGAAAACTCATAGTCTCGCACATCATCAAGCTCAACCTGCGTA